>JACZXL010000224.1 GCA_022571635.1 Planctomycetota bacterium | reverse complement strand
CGCCAGGGCGCGGTCCATGATCGTGGACAACGCGTAGGTCAGATAGCTGTCGTGCAGCTCACGCTCGATCTGCCGATCGATGATCAGGCCCGCTCCATTCGGACCTGATTGATCGTCAGGCATGGTGGTGTTCAGATCGTCGTCCATGGGCATCTGGTGGGTCGTCCCGGTCTTGGAAAGTTGCGGAATCCGCGCCGTTGATCCTGCTCAAAACAGGGCCCGTATTGTAGCCGATTTTGGCCCGTTTGCGGGGCTTGGCGACATGGCGGATTAGACGATGTTGCGCAGCTACGGCGTGGTGATTTTACGGGCCCAAACCAGGTATTCGACGTTGCCGTGGCCCCGCTTCTTGCGGCCGCTCTTGGCCCCGCGAATCGGCGAGGTCGTGCTCCCCAGCACCTCTATGCCAAGCTGCGGCAACTGAGCGAGCACGCGTTTCAGCACTTCTTCAGCGCGTTCCTCCGTCAGCGCGCCATCGACGAGCCACGACTTCTTCTCGTCCCCTTCGAGTTCATAGTGCGGCTTGACCAACGTGATGATCCGCCCCCCGGAAGCGAGCCATTTCAGAGCCGCGGGGATGGCATGCTGTTGCCGCGTCCAGCCGAGATCGATGGTCACGAGATCGATGCCTCTTCCTCCCCTCTCCCCTGTCCGGGGGTGGGAGAGGGGCCGGGGGTGAGGGTCTTTTCTGTCTCCCCCCTCCCTTTGGGAGAGGGGTTGGGGGTGAGGGTCTTCTCTTCTCTCGTCAACAGCAAAACATATCGCCTCCAAAACCGCCTCAGTCTCTTTCAACACTTCATGATCCCAAAAACGCAATACGCGAATACCTTGATCTTCCAGGAACTGTGTTCGTATCTCATCTTTCTTTCTTGTTCTAGGCTCATTGTGCTGCCCGCCATCTAGTTCGATTGCGAGTTGCATATCAGGGCAATAAAAATCCAAAACATATGGCTCGACCGGATGTTGTCTGCGAAACTTCAGATCAAGCAATCGTCGATCGCGCAGCATGAGCCACATCAATTGCTCGGCGTCAGTTTGCTCTTGGGGTAGTTTGCGTACGAAATCTAAGTATTTGGGGTTGAGTGCAGTCTTGGGTTTGGAAGAACCCTCACCCCTAACCCCTCTCCCAAAGGGCGAGGGGGACCTGAATCGATTTCTTTTTGAGTGTGGGTCTTCTCTTACTCCCTCTCCCTTTGGGAGAGGGCTGGGGTGAGGGTCTTCTCTTTTCTTCCCTTCCCAAGGCAACTCAACATGCAACACATTCGTCCGCTCCATCACCACCACACGATCATCAGTGCGCAAGCGATAGTCCAGCTCGCCGTAGCCGGTGTCGATCGCATACACCTTCGCCGCGCCGTGTTGCAGCAGGCAATCCGTAAACCCGCCGACGTTGCAGCCGAAATCCGCGCAGACGAGCCCGGTCACATCCACGCCAAACTCGCGCAGCGCATGTTCGAGCTTCACCCCCGCCCGCGAAACATACTTCTTGTCATTGCCTTGCGTCGTGATAACCCAACAATAGCCCCGCCCGGAAGGGCGGGGTTGATTTCTTCGCCAACAGCGCAGACCGCGCTCCGCAACCGCGGGCTCCCGCCCGCGGCTATCGACGGCTCTTAGCAAACTCCAACCACTGCGACCCGGTAGTCGTGAGTCTTCGCCTTTATGCTGCCTTGGGGGCGCGTTTGCTGGCGTGCAGAATCGTGAGACCGATCACCTCGTCGCCTTCGTACCGGATGATCACATCGTCATCGGTCAACTCGCTGTCGGTGGCGTTGGCCGGCTTCTTGAAGTTGATGTACAGCACATCCGCATCCATGTCGTAGGATGACCACAGATACCGGTGCGGGGTACGAAGAACCGTCTGCACGATGTCCAGATACGCCGCTATCTCTTCGGGGGCCATATCTGCTGTCTCCGATCGATGCTAGCCAGGCGTCGCGTGAGAAACGCCGTGATGATGAAGCCGTCGTGATGACCCCCGGGGCGCGTGAGCATGTTGCCCCTGGAAATGCTAGCTTGCGCGTGGCAGCTTGACCTCAGATGATTCGCCCGACGCTTCGTTGATGATGAGGATCATTCCCGGCGGATCGGCGCCCAACTGTTCGTTGGCGTTGAGCAACTCGAATCCGTAGACCGTACCGTCGGGTGCGATGTCCACGTTCACCTCATCGCTGAGATGGATCGTCTCGACTTCGGCCGGCTTGCGTTTCAGAGCAATGTAGGCCACGTTGTGCTCGGGATCGTACGTCAGCTTCACAACATCTGTCCTTTAGAAGAACTTCACAAGTACAGTAATGACGAGCCAGCCGCCGCCATCTTCCATAGCGATTGCCTCCGACCTGCTTCGTGGCGTAGTGCCGGCCGCGCCACTGCCCATTGTAGGCAAAGTTTCGCCGAAAACCGGTCCGACCGAACTTCGCGTTGAACTTCTCGCCGGTTTCCACCGCATTGACGACCTCCTCCTCAGTTGCGCCGCGTTCGATCAACCGCGCTGCGGCATGCGGATGCAGTCGTACGTTCATCTCGTCATGTCCTCGATCATGCGGATTTCGTCATTTGTCAGGCCGCACAAATCATACATGAGTCGACTGATCCCACTCCCACCACCGCGACCTTCGCTCTATCCGCGGCTTGAATCGCCTTCGCCCTGTCGATGAGCCTCATTCCGGCGCCTCATCAAGAACCTTGCGTAACAGCGGCACGAGCGCCGGCAGGTCGGTGCGAATCGTATCCCAGATGACCTGGGCCTTCACGCGGTCATACTCGTGCACGAGCACGTTGCGCATGTCGCTCATCACCTGCCACGGAATATCCGGATAGGCCTCTTGTACGTGCTCAGTTACGAGCCGAGCAGCCTCGCCAATGATCAGAAAATTGCGAACGACCGCGTCGATCGTCTTCTGGTCGAGGCGAAAATCGTCACACACCATCCCGTGGGTGTACTCCTCGATGCGTTCGATGGCTTCGAGGATGTGCCGGAGGCGAAACTTCCATTTCCTAGGCGGCACGGATTGCGTCCCTAAGGATGTCGTCTCGCAGTTCCTCGTGCAGTGCGTCCGGCATGACCAGATCGACTCGATCCACCCCGAGAACCTCTTGTAAGTAATGCTGCACTCTGATGAACTGGAACAGGCCGATCGGCCGGTCGAACTCGACCAGCAGGTCAACGTCGCTGTCATCCACCGCTTCGTCGCGGGCCAGGGAGCCGAACAGCGACAACGATTTGACGCCCATCTGCCGGAGCTGGCTGCGGTTCGCTTCCAGCTTGTCCAAGACTTCCTGTCTGGTCATGGTCTGCTCCGGATTGTTGCCCGCCTCATCATACCACCTCCGTCGTCTCCTCGACGATGTGGATATCAGCCTTGGTCAGGCTTCAGGAAGTCCGAGCCGTTTGCGGTACTTGTTCAGCAATTGTAGTTCTTCGGGCGACATGCGCTTGCGCATCTCATGCCACCATTGATCACGCTCCGGCTCGTTTACGAAATAGCTTTCGCGGAGAACAACATCCAACACCTCGTCAAGGCAGGTCCGCGTCGGCTTTCCGCCGACCGTACCTGGCATGAGGTCGCCGACAAGGGTCGCGTAAGCGCTTCCAAATGAGAGCGCGCCGAACAAACGATGCAAAGCATCGAACAATTGTCTGAGTTCTTGTAGCTTCACGGCGGCGAGCTCTTCCTTTGGCAGAGCAGTCTGCATATCGACCAGCCGGTGGGCGATGTAAGTGTCACGAATCTTTTTCACACGCTCAGCGATTATGTTTGTTTTGCGATCAATCTTCCACTCTTGTAACGTCTGCATGAATGACTCGCGCATCTGCTGATCTAGCCACGGCCCCTTGACGACCTCATTCTTGAACTTGCGTATTGTGTGTGCGTCGTCGCCTGTATCGCTTATCAGCCCGTACAGAAGAATGATGGCCATTTCAAGAAAGTTGCGTACGACGAGTCGCCAAAATTCCATGCCATTTGGCGCATAGAGATGGTCAAATGGAAAGTCCTCCAGTTGTTCCAGTGTGTATATCGTGCCGTGCAGCCGGATGATGCGATACCACAGGTCATTGTGTAAGCGCTGATAGCGCTCCGCAAAGTCTTGGGGAAACAACTCGGTTGGTTTGCGATTTGCAAGATCGGGATGACTTACCGCTTGCCATTTCTCCAAATCGAACAGGAGACTCCCAGACATCTCTCACCTCACTCCCACCACCGCGATCTTGGCGCGGTCCGCGGCCTCGAGCACCTTGGGCTTGTCGATCAGGATCACACGGCTGGCGCCGAGCGCGACACAGCCGGCCCCGGCGTTGGCTAGTTGCTCGATCGTTTCCACGCCGATCGTTGGCACATCCGCGCGCATGTCGTGATCGGCGGAAGCTGTTTTCAACAATGTCCAACCCCTTGCGCGACACAACTGACCAGCTCGCTGGATCAGCGCGCTGGTTCCTTCCACCGCTTCGACTGCAATCACATCGCGCTCGCGCACGGTGATCGATTGGCCGACCCCAAGTTCGACGATTTTCTCAAGCAACGGCCAGCCGAACTCGATATCGCCGCGCTGTTGTTGGGTTGGCGGCGCGGAACCCATGACGCCTTCGCCGGCCAGGTGATCGGGAATGTACGTCGTCGAGTCGATGAGGGTGATCCCGCAATTGGCCAGTTCGTTTGCGACCGCGGCCAACAATGCCGGCGTTCGCCGATCGTGGCGTAGATGACGGTACCAAAGCCTCACGGCGCGCCAATCCGGGAGTTGGCGCACCAGCTTCAGCGGATCGTGCATGCGTGTCTTGGCCACGGAGCCGACCATGATCGCTTCGGTGACATCCCATCGCCGGAGCAGGCGGATCCATTTGCCGAGCTGGACAATCCCCGCCTGGCTGAAGGTATCGCACAATCCCGGTAGGTTGGCATCATATTGATCGCGCAATCCGACACAGCAGACCCGACCGCCGGCCGCCTTGATGCCCGACGCAACGAGCAGCGGCAGCGTGCCCTGCCCGGCAATCAGACCCAGGTTGTGATCGTTTGTACTCAAGCGATGGTCGCCGACCTTCAGCCGATAGCCGTCAAAGGCGATCTCAGCATCAGTTCATATCGTACCTTACAGGTGGCTCCAGTCCGGCAAACGCTACCATGAACCCCATGGTGTGGATGGTTCTGGCCCTGGCGGTGGTCGGCGTGGCGATCAGTCTGCCGGCGACCGCGCTGCTGTGCCGGGTCGGTCGTCGGTTGGGGACGCTCGATTCAACCGGCGCGGCCGGGCATGCCAAGCAGCTTCGAAAGGTGCCGAACATCGGCGGCGTGGGAATCTTCCTCGCGGTCGCCCTGCCGGTGGCGGTGGGTCTGTTGGCGCTGCACTTCGTCGACACCACGCTGTTGACCAGTTGGATCCCCAGCCTCGAGCCGCACCTGCCGCGCCTTCTTGAAGGTGCGGATCAAACGATCTCATCCACAGCCACCGCGGGGGCGATGCTCGGCGGCATGATCGTTCTGCACGCGCTCGGTTTGATCGACGATCGGCGAAGTCTGAATCCGTGGCTGAAGCTCATGGTGCAGATTGCCGTCGCGGCGGCGATCGTGATCTGGTTCGACGTGCGGTTGATGTCGCTGCTGGGGACGTGGCCGAGCGTCATCGTCACGGTCCTGTGGATCGTCGTCGTCATCAACGCGATCAACTTCATGGACAACATGGACGGGCTGGCCGGGGGGGTGAGCGCCATTGCGGCGGCGCTGTTCATGGCGGCGTGTATCGTCAATCACCAATGGTTCATCGCGGCGACATTAGCGCTGCTCGTGGGCGGACTCATCGGCTTTCTCGTGTTCAACTTTCCGCCGGCCAAGATCTTCATGGGCGACGGCGGGTCGTTCGTGATTGGATTCGTCTTGGCGGTGCTGACGGCGCGCACGACGTACTACGATCCACAACACATCGATTTTCCGCTGGGCGGCGGGTGGTACGGCGTGTTCATGCCGTTGATCGTGCTGGCGATCCCGCTGTATGACTTTACGGCGGTGACGCTTATTCGACTCAAGCAGGGGCGCAACCCGCTGATCGGCGATCAACAGCATTTTTCGCATCGGCTCGTGCAGCGCGGCCTGTCGCAGCGCGGGGCGGTGGTGGTGATCTGGTCGGCGGCGGCGGTGACGGGGATCGGCGGCGTGTCACTTGGCCGGCTCGACGCCTGGCAGGCGGCGCTGGTTGGCGCTCAGACGTTGCTGGTGCTGATAATGATTGCGCTTCTTGAACACGCCAGTCGACGCACGGCGGCGGGGAACGATCGTTCGTCATGACCGGCGAATCCCC
>JACZXL010000223.1 GCA_022571635.1 Planctomycetota bacterium | reverse complement strand
ACAGCCTTACAACCGCCTCGGCCAACCGTTCGTAGTCCTGCGCCGTGTTGTAGATTTGGCAGCAAGGCCGAACCCACCACCGCTGGTTCCACTCGAGGACGGGGACTTCGATCCGGTGCTCGTCATACAGTCGCGCTTGGAAGGCCTCGACGGTTCCGGCGGCTTTCGCCTCGTCGGGCAGGGCGATCGTAACCATCGACCCGAGCATTGACCCGTCGCTCGGCGTACTGGGTTGGACGGCCCACCGCTCGCTGAGCATCGCCTGCACCCAGACGGCCAGATCGTGGTTGTACTGTCTGATGCGCGGCCAACCGATGCCGGCCATGAACTCGATTGCGTCCTTAGCGCACAGCCAGGCGGTGATATCGCGGGTGCCCTGCCACGCGAATTCCGCGGCCAGGCCCTCGTTCAAAAAATGACTGATCGTGTTGGGGTGGATATCGCCCTGCCGATCCGGCCGCACCCAGAGCATCGCCGCGCCCTTCGGTGCGCACACCCATTTGTGCAAGTTGGCGGCATAGTACGCAGCGCCAAGGCTCTGGATATCCAACTCGATCATGCCCGGAGCGTGCGCGCCATCCACGAGGACGTCCACCCCGCGCTGGCGGCACAAGTCGATGATCCGGGCGATTGGAAAAACAACGGCCGTGGTCGAAGTGATGTGATCAATGACCACCAGACGTGTCCGATCGTTCAGCGCCGCTTCGATCGGAGCTAGGATGTCGTTGGGCGACGCGATCGGCAGGTCAATATCCACTTCGATCGATCGCGCGCCGGCCCGCTCGGCGACGTAACGAATCGTCTGGCGAATGGCGTGGTACACGTGATTCGTCGTGAGAATCTCGTCACCCACCTCGAACCGAAGGGATCGAAGCACGGCGTTGATCCCGCCTGTTGCGTTGGTGACGAAACCGAAATCATCGGGCTGCGCGCCGACGAAGTTACCGACCACGTGTTTCGTCTCAGCCAGCAGCTCGGCCCGCCGTCGATCCAACATTTCGATCGGCCGGGCCTCGAAGCGTGCCCGCCACGCGGATTGGGCCTCCAGGACCGCCCGCGGCGTCGCCCCGAACGACCCGTGATTCAGAAACGTCACCGCCGGGTCGAGCGTCCAAAGCGCCGACAATCCCTCGGCGAGCGGCTCCGGAGCATTTTGGAGAGTCGAGGCGGGGTTGTCAGCTCGCATGGGGCAAGGGTAGCTCGGCGCTGGAGGGTGGTCATCCAGTCAGTAGCTATCTCAAAACCCCAGAGTTGCAGTGGTACGGGCATCCTGCCCGTACGGCGAGTTGTTTGCCCGCGCAAGTCGCTTGCACGGGCGAGACGCCCGTGCCACCGGTCTTGAGATAGTGACCAAATGCTGCCGGCGCGTCAGGTGCGGGCGGGCCGGTTTTCACAGGCTGAACCGCATCGACGCCACCCAATCCGCGACGCTGGAGGCTGTCTCGGAGGCGGCTGCCGCACATGCAAATTAGGTGTGGACGGCCTCTTGCCTTACGGGTGTTGTTGGGGGTAACATATTCCGAACAGTTTCTCGCGCCCAATGTGCAGCGACGCGAGCGGTCTGGTCGAGTTGGCCATGAGAATCGAGCGGATTTCAGTACGGCGAGACCGAGCTCGACGGCCCCCGCGACGGAGCAGTGCATGTCCTTTCCTCTCATAACGACGGGCCCAGGCGGGATTTATACGACCCGCTACGTTCCTCGGGGGTCAAGGCTCCTCGCCGTTTGCGGTGACCAGACACCCCAAGACGCCGAGGAACAGGCCGATCGGCCCTCCGCCGAACAAGACAGCGCCGACCCGCGCTCCGCCCGCCATCGCCAGGGGATGGAGCCAGCTACGCCGCCGGCGCCTGCAGCAACGGTTGGGCCGCGAACCCTGCTGGATCGGCTCCTTGGAATTGACCGAGTCGTGCTCAGCCCGCAGGCGGTGGCAGTCGCCGCCGCTGGGTCCACGCGCGAGCCGACCGTTCCCTGGCCAGGCCCCAACGCGTTGCATGCCGCGGCCCGAGCTTGGCTCAAGGGACAACTGACGGCCCTTCGTCAGTTGCACCGCTTCTTCGAGCAGCTTCACCCCCCACTGGCGATCGCTCCTCTTGGCGGCGCGGCCGGTCCTTGTGCGTTCGATGTCGTGCGGCCCACCCGCACCGTAGTCCTACAGGAGAACCCCGATGAATCTCACTCCCAAGCAACTCAGAATCGTCCAATTGATCCGGGCTCACCGCCTTGCCAATGGTTATTCGCCGACGATGCAGGAGCTCGCCCAAGAACTCGGGGTCTCCAAGGTGACCGTCTTCGAGCACGTCGAGGCGCTGATAAAAAAAGGCGCGCTGCGGCGAAAGGCAAACAAGGCTCGCTCTTTGTCCATCTGTGACGACGCGCCCGTTCCCGACGAGGCGCACCCGCTACGGTTTCCGCTTGTGGGCAAGATCGCGGCCGGGCATCCGATCGAGAAGTTCCCCCAGACCGATCAGCTCAATCTCGAAGAGCTCTTCGGCCCGCGGATAGGCCAAAAGGCCGGGACCTTCGCCCTACAAGTCGATGGCGACTCCATGAGGGATGAAGGAATCTTCGACGGCGACTATGTGATCGTCGAGCGGCGTGAGACGGCTCGCAACGGCGAGCGCGTCATCGCCCTCCTCGCCGATGGCGAAACGACGCTCAAAACGTTCTACAAAGAGCGCAATCACATTCGTCTCCAGCCGGCCAACCCCGAGTTCGAGCCCATCCGCGTGAAGGAATGCAAAATCCAAGGCGTGGTCATCGGGGTGCTGCGGCGGTATTAAGGGGCATGATAGAACACGAACGGGCAAGGCGATGGCGGCTCTGACCCTCAATTGGCGCGGTGAAGTCGCGTTGATCTGAACGGCTGACGGTCACAACAGCAATTCTCCGAAGACGGCCGCGGCGCACCATGATCTGCGTACGTTCCCCCTCGGGAGCCTCCGCGCTGCCTATCCGCCAGCCATTACTGATTCCTGTATAAAGAATGTCCGCACGCCTCAGTGAAGACGGATCGGCAAACCTGTACCGCCAACGCATCCACGCAGCAGTGCTTTTGAGCTTCGCATGTCGATCGCCTCGAAGATCGCCAACTGCGCCAACGCATCCAGACCCTCCGCTGCGTGATTGGCCAGGCGATGCGCCTTCCATTCACACCACACCCCTTCCACTGGGTTCAACTCCGGTGCGTACGCCGGCAGGTGCTCCGCCTGCAATCGCGGATGTGAGGCAATCCCGGCGCGCCGGGACCGCCGCGCTGCGGTGCTGGTTGATCCGGTCCCAGATGACGATCACCGGCCCACGCAGATGCTTGAGCAGATCACGCGCCGAAGACGATCACCTCGCCTTCGGTGATGTCGCCCGCCACGTACATGTGGAGATACAGGTTCAGGCGCCGACGCCGTGGCGCGATCGACCCCGGCGCGCCGGGGCCGATCGCGGAGATCTTCCGATGATGCCGCTGCGGATGATGAACAACGGGCGTCCGGCCGATCGGCGCCCAGCTCCGTTGCACGATCGGCATCAGCATCAGCCCCGTTTCGTCGATGAAGACGATGTGGGCCCCGAGACGCGACGCCTTTTTTTTATGCGCCGCCAGTCGACCGCAACCCATCTCTTGATGGCCTCTTCATCACGCTCCTTGGCGCGTCGGGCCGGCTTCTGGCAGGAGAAGCCCAGGCCATGCAAGAGCCGAGGCAGATGATCGACGTGGTAGCCGACGCCGAACTTGCGTTCGATCAGCTTCGCGATGCGCGGGCATGTCCACAGCTCGGTGCGATAGCCGTTCGCCTTGGCGCCCTTGAGAAGAAGCTTCCGCAGCATCCGGCGCTCTTTGTGGCTCAGCTTCGGTGGTCGGCCGGATGCCGGACGCGCGCCAAGGCCGGACGCGCCGCCGCGGCGATAGTCCGCCTTCCACCGTCTGACGCTGCGTGGGTCCACCTTGAGTCGGCGCGCCACGTCCGTCGCGCCGTGCCCGGCTTGAATCATGGCGATGGCCCGCACCCGACGCTGTTGGAGATATTCGGGTGTGCCGTGTGGTCTCATGCCAAGAGACATCGGCATGAAGGGCCGCTAGGACGTAACTTTTACAGGAATCAGTAGCCCCCGCGGTCACGCGGCGCTGGTCGCGCCGACAAACGTCCGTTGACGATCACCACGCCGTGGCCGGCGGGCTACACTCGATCCCTCATGCCTTCCTCTCAAAACGAATCGGCGTGGCGGTACGCGTTGATGACGGCGCGCTCGCCGTCTTTGCCGGGTCGGCTGTTGCCGTGCTCCATGCCCACGACCCCCGTGAAGCCTTTTTCGTGGATGTGCCCAAAGACGTTGCGGTAGTTGATCTCGCCGGTGCCAGGTTCGTTTCGACCCGGGTTGTCGCCGACCTGGAAGTAGGCGATTTCGTCGTAGGCGTGGTCGATATTGGGAATCAGATTGCCTTCGGTGACCTGTTGGTGGTACAGGTCATCGAGGATTTTGCACGAAGGACTATTGACGGCCTTGCAGATCTGATACGCCTGGGGGATCTTCGTGAGGAACATGCCGGGGTGATCGCGATATGGGTTGAGCGGTTCGAGGACCATGATGAGGCCGGCGGGCTCGCAGATTTCGGCCATGGCCTTGAAGCAGTCGACGACATTGGCAGTCTGGTAGTTCCATTCGAGGCGTTTGTCGTAGGGGCCGGGCACGATAGTGCACCATGTGGCGTTGACGCGCGTGGCGACTTCGATCGCTCGTCGCATCTGATCCTGAAGGTATTTTCTGGTTTCGGCGCCGCCTCGGGCGTAGATCGGCTCGCGCCACTCGGCATGAGCGACGAAAACCCCCATCTTCATACCGAGCTCGTTCATCGCTTTGGCGATGCGCTGTTGTTCGGAGGTGGAGCGACCGGCCATGCGGTTATCTTCCCAGGCGGTGAATCCTTCATCCGCTGCGAACTTCAGTTGATCGATCGCGTCATCACCGCCGAGATTCTTGAACATGCCAAAGTGCGGCGCGTATTTGAGCTTGAACGCGCCCGATTGTTTGGCGGAAGCGGCGGTCGTTGTACCTGTGGCGATTGTCGCGGCGCCGGCGCCTGCGGTGACTATGAATTCTCGTCGCTTCATGGTTCAACTCCTCGAAGGGCAGCGCGAAGCCGCAAGCGGCTCAGATGAACGGTGTTTTGCCGGGTACGGCGACTTCCGGCGTGGGCAGTGAACTGAACTCGTAGGCCGGCGGCGACAGATCGAGCTGGGAGTTCAGCGCCTTGTCCCATGTGATTTCCTGGCCCGTGTAGGCGGACATACGGCCCATGATGGCGGTGAGGGTTGATTCGGCGACACGCTTCGCCTCGTTGAGATGCGGGCCGTCATTGGTGATGCTGGCGATGAGGTCCTTGTGTTCAACCACATAGGGATTGGGATTGGGATCGGTGTATTTCCAATCTGTCGAACCGGTAATCGATGCGTGGTTCGAGGACGACCAGCTACGACCCTTGGTGCCGTGAAGTGCTTCGGCGACACGGTTGGCGCATCCATCCGTCTGGCGGCACATGCTCAACGAGAATCGGCCGTCCGGGTATTGATATTCGATGGCGAAATGATCGAAGATGTGACCATACTCGGGGCCGGTGCGCACTTGTCGGCCACCCATGCCCATCGCCGCAATGGGATGTGTCCCCATGACCCAGTTCACGACATCGAGGTTGTGGACGTGCTGCTCGACGATGTGATCGCCGGAAAGCCAGGTGAAGTAGAGCCAATTGCGGATTTGCCATTCCATGTCCGACCAATTGGGATCGTGCTTTTTGACCCACAGCCCACCCATGTTCCAAAAACACCGCGCCGCGACAACTTCGCCGATGGCCCCGTCTCGGATGCGATCCATGAGGGCGACGTAGCACGCTTCGTGGCGGCGCTGGGTGCCGGCGACGACGGAAAGATTGCGACGGTCTGCTTCCTTGGCGGACTCAATCACCGATCGGATACCGGTCGGATCAACGGCAACGGGCTTCTCCATGAACACGTGTTTACCCGCATTGATCGCCGCTTCGAAATGCATGGGCCTGAAGTGCGGCGGCGTGGCGAGCAGGACAAGATCGACATCGCTATTGATGAGCTGTTGATACGCATCGAACCCGACGTCGCAGCGATCATCGTCGATCTGCACGCGATCCCGTTTGGAGTGATCGTCGGAACTCAAGTAGTTACGACAACTATCGAGCCGATCGCGAAAGACATCGGCCAGTGCGACAATGCGCACCTGATCGCTGGCCTTGAGGATGTCAACAGCTGCGCCGGTTCCGCGCCCGCCACATCCAATCAGGCC
>JACZXL010000222.1 GCA_022571635.1 Planctomycetota bacterium | reverse complement strand
GGCCCTCCGTGTTTCAATCCTGTGAAGAAGGGACGCTGCGCGTCACCCGCTAAACCAATCACCAACAACCAATCACTAACAACCAACTACTTCGCGAAGCGCACGAACGGTGCGCCACATTCGGGGCACACGCCGACGCCCTGGGTGATCGGCGTCCCTTGCAGATCGTGTTCACAAGCGCGGCAGTTCAGATGCTGGCGATCATGGAGTCGCGCTTGACGCCGGCGGTAGATACGAACGGCCAAAGCGGCGATCAGCGCGATGGCGGTAAGGTCGACCGCGGTCTGCATGTCGGGCGGGAAGTCGTGCCACGTTCGAATGAGATCGTTGGCCCAGGCAAACTGCCTCGACAGGCGCAGCAGGACGAGCAACGTGACCGCGCCGGCGATCAACATTCCGCCGGCGAAGGCGACGGCGGGTACAACGCCTCGCGCGGCGGCTGATAGCGGCAACTGCATTGGTTCGGCCCACTGCCCAAGCTGCAGCGACACATCGCACTGTGGGCAACGGCCTCGGCCTGCGCTGTCGAACTGAACTGCGCTGCATGAGGCGCCGCACCCAAAGCAAGGGCGCTGCTTCACGCGCCCAGCGGCGACCCGACTCAGCAGTCCGGCCAGCGACACCTGCGTGCCTGCGAGCGCACCGACCATCGCCGCCACCAGTATCTTGGTCAGTTGCTCACCACCGTAGCGCGTGAAGACGAACTTCATCGCCAATGCGATCGATCCGCCCGTGATGAGCGCGCCGAGCAGCGCTGCCGAGGCCACGATAATCCACGTTCGGGGTTGACGAAACAGCTCGGCCAAAAGGAAATGTTGTTGCGCCAGTCGAGTGCGATTGGCAACCCCGCCGATCGAACCCAGCGCCCACGCCCACGTGACGACGAGGGCGACGCCGAGTTCCCCCGCCAGGATGTCCGTGACCGAGGATTGTCGCCCGAGCACAGGCAGCGCTTGCGTGATCTCATCGAGCAGCGTCCACATGACTGCGAGGATTCCCGCCATCCAGATTCTTCGCAACCAACGTGTTTGGATAAGCAAGAACGCCAGACCGCCGAACGCGAACAGGTGAAGCAGCTTGTCCGGGGCCGGTTGAGTTTCGGTGCCGATATCGAGTTGGGGCCAATGGGTGGCTACAGTCAGCGCGCACGCATACAAGACAAAGGCCACGCGCCAAGGTCTCGTCAGGCGCCGCAGGTACTTGGTTGCGTTAGCAGTCACGTTGCTCGGTCATACCGCGCGGTCTTCGGGCCCCGGCGGATGACGCGGCCTGTGGCGTCGGTACTTTTCGCGGCCTCGACACGAGCTGGGAGGTGACTTCGATCGTGGCCGACGCCTGCGCGTTGTCAACGGCGGATTCGGTCTGGGCGTCCCACGCCTCGATGAGCCGGCGGGCGAGGATGCGATAGTCGTTCGCGCCGGCGCACCACGGCGCGTAATCGAAGATCGTTTGACCAAAGCTGGGCGCTTCGGCGAGCTTGATATTGCGCCGAACCACCGGGCGAAGCACCTGGCAGTCCCGCCAGGGGACGTCTTGGCTGCGCGCCGCTTGGAAGAACGACTCCAGGTCGGCGACGACTTCCTTCGCCAGCGAGGTCTGTTTCTCGTGCATACAAAGGATAATGCCCGCGACGCGCAAATCGGGATTCACGGATTGACGAATAAGACCGACCGTCTCAAGCAGTTTCCCCAGCCCTTGCAAGGCCAGGAAATGCGCCTGCAACGGCACGAGCACTTCCCCGGCCAGCGCCAGGGCGTTGAGCGTGAGCAGCCCAAGACTCGGCGGGCAGTCGATCAGCACGACGTCGTAGAGGTCTTCAATCGCGGCGAACTTCCGCGAAAGGATCTGCTGACGATCCGGCCGACCGGCCAGCTCCGTCTCGGCGGCGGCCAGATCGACCTCCGAGGGAATCACGTCCAGGTTCGGGGCAGCGGTGACCAGACAGTGCGCCGCTGGACAGTCAGGATCGACGAGCAGATCGTACGTCGTATGCTTGATCTGCTCATGATCGATACCCAAGTGCAACGTCAAATGAGCCTGCGGATCAAGATCAATCAGGCAGACGCGGCGCCCGGCCTCGGCGATCGCCGCGCCGAGATTCACGGCCGTCGTCGTCTTGCCCACGCCTCCCTTTTGGTTCATCAGCGCGACGGCGCGAGGGCGATGTCCGGCGGCGCTTGCGGTGTCGGCCATAGTGATCAGTATATCGACCGAAGAATCCGTTCCCAACCATAACGCCGTGCCCAAAGCCTTCGGCCTCCGATCCTTACCAATGCCGACCATCACCGACAGCGCCATCTGCATCCGCCGCTGGGATTACTCGGAAACGTCTCAGACGGTGAGCCTGTTTGCGCGAGCGCACGGCGTGCTGCGGGGCATCGCCAAAGGGTCCAAGCGCGCCAAAGGCAAGTTCTCCGGCGGGATCGATCTGCTCACGTGCGGACAGGTCGTCGCCATCGTCAAACCGAATCGGGACCTGGCCACGATCACCGAGTGGCACCTTGAGGAACTCTATCGGGCGCTGCGGCAGCGTTTGGCGGCGAATCGCGCGGGTCTGTATATGGCTGACCTCATCCATCACATGCTCAGTGAGCATGACCCACACCCCCAACTTTTCGACGAGTTCAGGCGATCGTTGGCCGCGCTTGACGACACGGATCAGGTCGCCCTGACACTTCTACGGTTCCAGTGGTCGATTCTGTGCGAGACGGGATACCGGCCGCAACTGGATCACGACGCCCAGACGGGTCGTCCGTTCGAAGCTGAATCTTCGACGTTGGCGTTCTCGGCGGCCGCGGGCGGCGTGGTTGCCGACACCGGCGCGGGTGATCGCTGGCGCGTCCGCCAGGAAACGATCGCGCTGCTTCGGGCTGTGGCCGGCGGCGAGTCAGTCGACACGGCCGATGCTTCAGCCGTCGATCGCGCTAACCGGCTGCTCGGGGCGTACATTCGGGAAGTGTTGGGCGCTGAACCGAAGGCAATGACCTGGGCCTTCCCCGACCCCGGACCGTAGCCGTTCAGCTCAGCCGGCGGCTGATTCCGGTCCCATTCGGCCGGTGACTCGGGGCAAGAAAGGGTACTCGCGGTAGACGGCTTGGAGATCATCGAGCGTGACCGCGTCGATCCGTCGCAGTTCCTCTTCCAACGAGCGGTATTCACCGGCGTAGGTCCACAGCCGTCCCAGACGCTGCATTCGCCCGGCGGGCAACTCCCCGTGCAGCGTAACGCTCGTGGCGATCTTGCTCCGCACGCGGACCAGATCATCCTCGGTGATCGCATCGCTCAGCGTTTCGATCTGTTCGCAGGTGATCCGCTGGACCTTCTCCGCCTCGTCGGGGTTGCAGACGAAGTAGACGACGAATTGACCGACTCGATCGTGACCGTCGTACTCGGCGCGGACCTCCTCGGCCAGCCCGGTCTCCACCAGGGCCCAATACAGGCGTGATCCCTCAGCATCACCGAGAATCTGCGCGAGTATCGCCGCGGCGTAGCGATCGTCGTCCTGCTGGGCCGGCGCAGGCGAGAGCATGATGCAATAGTGCCGATTGACTTTCGCCGAACGAATCGTCAGATCATCGTCGTCAAGTTCGATCGCCTCGTATTCTCGAGTTGGTTGTGTCGGTTCCCAATGCCCGCAATGCTGTTCGATGCGCTGGGTCATCGCGTCAAAGTCGAGACCGCCGGCCATCGCCACCACCGTGTTGTCAGGTGCGTAGCGCTGCGCGAAGTACGCCTGCATCTGGCGGCACTGCATCGACTCGATGGTGTCGCGCGTGCCAAGGACGCGATGCGCCATCGGATGCGTCCGAAAGTACGCCTCCATAACACGTTCGAAGAGGACCCAGAACGGCTGGTCCTCGTACATCGCGATCTCCTCGAGGATCACCGACTTCTCGTCGTCGAAATCCTTTTCGCGCAGGGCGGGCCGCAGAATGTCCGACAAGATCTCTTCGGTGCGGGGCAGATGCTCGGGCAGCGCGTGGGCCCAGAAGGCGGTCATTTCGCCGGAGGTGTAGGCGTTGTGATCGGCGCCGATGTCGTCGAAATCCTTGTCCACTTGCTCCGCGGACCGCGTGTCGGTTCCCTTGAACATCATGTGTTCGAGGAAATGGCTGACGCCCATGACGGCCGGGTCTTCATCGCGCGCGCCGGTCTTGACGAAGAAACCGATCGCAGCGGTGTGCGCGCTCGGATCGACCTCCGCTACAACATTCAGTCCGTTGGCAAGCGTCGCCTGTTTGAACTCCACGGCCATACGTCACAGTGTAGCGGCGCGCCAAACGCGAGCGCGATCGGCATGGAATTCCGTTGGCAAGGAGAGACGCCGCAGGTCGGAAGCGGCGAGCAGGGGCAGCGGTTTAGACGCGCCGGAAGACCGCGCGGAGTTGCAGCACCGCTGGATCGTCGTCGTCGGAAAACGATGACAGGGGGCTGTCCGGAACCAGTCCAGCCAGCGCGGTCGCTTCGAGCAACTCAGATTCCGTGAGCGGCCAAGGCGGGCCGTCCACAAACTCGGCCGGCGTCTCGGCGGCGCGACAGATGACAAGCAACCGCCCGTGCGGCGTGAGAAGGTTCGCCAAGGCGGTTGCGGCTTCCTGTCGAAGGTCGGTCGTCAGCGATTGAAGGTTGTTGACTTCAACGACCAGATCAAAGCGATGATGCCACCGTGGGGGAACATCAAAGAGGTTGGCATGGACGTATAGACCAGCATTAGACGGATCAAGCGACTGGGCCCAGTGAACTGCGGTGTCCGAGCAATCGAAGGCCGTCACCTCGTAGCCGCGGTGGATCAGCGCGCGGGCATCGTCACCCAAACCGCAGCCGACGACCGCCACCCGGGCGCCGCACCGCACCAACGACGGGGCCACCGTGTTGAGCCAATTGATCAAGGCATCCGAAGCGTGCCCATCCTCCCAAGGAATGCGTGACGCATCACCCTGGGCATCGGCGTAGATCGATTCGAAGTAGTCAACGCTCGTCGCCAGTGGCTGTGTAGTGGTGGTCATAATTCGCTCCCATCGGCCCGGGCCCCCTTCGCCTGAAGCTCTCACCAAGATACCCGATTCGAGCCGGATCGGCCAATAAAACACGTAAGTTTTTGATTGGCAACGTCTTACAGCTCGGATTATCGACCGCGATCCGGTCGTTGCGGACCGCGTTGCTGGTCATCTTCTCATTGATCGAACCCCGGTCAGGATGGAACTTCTTCCGATCGAAGATCCAATATATCAACTTCTGCGGATTTGTGTGGCGGGGAGCTTCATCTCGAACACCCGCTCGACCGCCGTGTATTGGCGATAGCCCAGCCGGGCCACCGGCTGAAACCGCAGCACGTCCACATATCCATCATCGTCGATGACCTCGTCGGCGATGTGTACACCAACCACACGCCCGATAACCAAGTGACACGGCGCACCGCCGGCCTGCGGCATCTCGATCGTCTTCCAGTGCCGGCACTCCAGGTGAATCGGGGCCTCCGCCACGCGCGGCGGCTTCACCAGCACCGACGGCGCCTTGGCGAGTCCAGCCAGGTCAAACTCATCGACGCCCGCCGCCGCCTCGGCTGACGTCCGCACCATCTTCTCGGCCAGGGCCAAGCTCACCACGTTGGCGACGAACTCGCCCGTCGCCTGCACGTTGAGCAGTGAGTGTTTGCCGACGCCTTCCGGCCCCGCTCCCCCGGGCGAGAACATCACATGTGGCGGCACGCCCGACACCGCATTGAAATAGCTGAACGGCGCGAGGTTCGCCACGCCGTCCGCATCGAGCGTCGAGATCCACCCAATAGGTCGCGGCGCCACACACGACTTGAACGGGTCCCGCCGCAAGCCGTGATCGTTGGTATCGGTTTCGTAGAACATGGTGCTGCTACCCGGACCTTCCTCTCCCGATGGACTCGGGACAAGTGGAATCGGGATCGTCAGGTCCGGCTTCTCTTCCTCTAATCCCTAATCCCTAATCCCTAATGCCTTCTTCCCTAGTTATGAATCATTCGGCCTTCGGTGGCGAGCGCTGCTTCGTGTATTGATTCGGCCATCGTTGGGTGCGCGTGGATCGTGGAGATGATGTCCTCAGCCGTCGCTTCGAGCCGCTTGGCCAGGCCCAATTCAGCGATCAACTCCGACGCATCCTCGCCGATGATGTGCGCACCGAGGATCTCTCCATACGGCTTGGAGATAATCATCTTGACGAAGCCGTCCGTGGCGCCGACGGCGATCGCCTTGCCGTGCGATTTGAGTTGATACTTGCCCACCTTATAGTCGATGCCTTGCTCCTTCACTGCCCGCTCGGTCAAACCGATTGAAGCGATCTGCGGATTGC
>JACZXL010000221.1 GCA_022571635.1 Planctomycetota bacterium | reverse complement strand
TTGGCGACACGATCAGGGACACCGGTTGTTCGCTTCGCGTGATGAAGCGCGAGATCGCGTTGGCCTTGCCGCTGGAGTTTCGAGGCATGCACCGATTCATTCCGGGAACCGCAAGACAACTTGGATATAACGTCATCGAAACGCCGGTTGGTCACAGACCGAGAACGGCCGGACGAACCCACTACGGTATTTGGAATCGCGCCATTCCCGGCTTGATCGACTGCTTGGCTGTACGCTGGATGCGCAAGCGACGACGACCGACGCAGTTCCGCGAGCTTGATCGCTCCGATATGGATCGAGTAAGCGCCTTCCAACCAGGCGAGAGCGCGGTACATGACGATCGACCGCAGGAGACACGGCAATGATGGACCTCATAGCAAGCACGGCTGCGGGAGACCTCGTTCCGACCGCATCAGCGGTTGAGACATTGATGCGTTGGGTGAAAGTCGAGACCACATGGGCGCTCGGCGTGGTTCTGTTCGGGCTCATTGCACAAGCAACGTTCCTTGGGCGTTGGATCGTGCAGTGGTGGGCAAGTGAGACGCGAGGTGAGTCACACGTTCCCGAACTGTTTTGGTGGCTCAGTCTGGCCGGTGCGACCATGCTGATGATCTACTATGTATTGCGCGGCGAACCGGTGGGCATCATCGGCCAATCGGTCGGGTGGATTGTTTACAGCCGCAACCTTTATCTGATCAAAGCCAAACACCAGCGGCAGAGCGAACCGCCGACCCCGACCGCGCGCACGGGCAAAGCCCAGGATGCACCAGGGTCGGACGGCGGCAGCCCAAGTGCGTGACGATAGGTGGGACAACTCCTATGCGCGTTGACCTCGCGGGTTGGGGGCATCCCTCAGCCGGTAAACGACATGGGCGAGGATCGGAACCGGCTTTGACCCTCTGACTTCCGCTGTGTCTCAAAGTCATGCGCATTTTCGACCGATTGCTTCGATACGCCCCGTGGTGGGGCCCGGCCGGGCCCGTCGAGCGATCCTATGACCAGACACACCAAACCCAGTCCGCCGATCACTAATGCAGCCCAAACCGCGGCGAAGCTGTGGCTCGCCGCCGGGCTGGTGGGAATCGTCGTCGGCGTGACGCTCGCGGTGAGCGGGCGGATGTCTCATTTGCCCGGCCTCTCCGGAGCCGCCGTCGCCGTCGGCGCCGGGTGCTTGACGATGCTGGCTTTCGCGCCGTGGCAGCAACTCAAACAACAGCGCGCGTATCGGGCGGAGATCCGCAGGCTGACACGCTGCCTGCGTCAAATCGAGCAGGCGCGAGACCGCACGCACCTCCGCCGCCTGCTCGCCGATCGGCCCGACGAGCTCGGCGAGCTCAGCCGCGCCATCCATGATGCGCTCAGCGAGGCGTTCACCGACCGCGTCAAGGCCCGCGTAATGCAGCGGTCGATGGATGATTCGATTCGCCGTGAGACCGACCGCGCAACCGGCCAGCTCAGACGACTCGCCGCGACCGACGCCTTGACGGGTCTGGGCAATCGACGCGCCCTGGAGCAGCGACTGGAGGCACTGCTGGCGTCCAATCGGGAATCGCACGACCCCGTCGCCGCCTTGCTGATCGACGTTGACCATTTCAAGAAGATCAACGACGAATTGGGGCACGAAGCGGGCGACGAGTGCCTGGTGTTCCTGGCGAATCTTTTGCAGTCGAGCCTGCGTGGCGGTGACCATGCGCTTCGTATCGGCGGGGACGAGTTCATCGTGCTCATGCCCGGCTTAGAGAGCGATCAGGCCCGGGCCGTGGCCGAGCGCCTCTCAGTGCTTTTTTCGCAGATGCCTTGGTCGCACCCCAAGCCGTTACGGCCCACATTGAGCATCGGCCTGGCCACGGCCGGACCTGGCCAGTTGCGCGATCCCAACGAGCTGATTCGCCGGGCCGACGCCGCCATGTATGCCGCCAAGCGCCAGGGTCGGGCCTGCATCAGCGACGACGCCACCGCCCGCGGCGCTGCCTGATTGAGCTCCTGGTGGAGGCGAGCCCGATCCACCTCCAAACCCAATCAATCACCCATCCCCAAAGCCCAGGTCCCGATTCCATCGGGAATCCCTGGGATTCTTTTCCTTCCCTCAGGTCCTCACTCCTTCTTCCTCACCCCCAATTCCCAAGAAGGATGAGCAGATCGACCACACCGACGGTGCAGTCGCCGTCGAGATCGGCCGGACAGTCCCCCGGAAGTTTGCAATCGGCGCACAGACCCCAAGTGTCGAGCAGAATGTCCAGGTCGGTCCTACCAACAGTACAGTCGCCATCGAGGTCGCCCAGGGGCACGTCGGGTCCCCAGCGGGCCCAGTAGGCCGACACCTGCCCGCCGGCCGTGGTGAAGGAGCCCCCGGCGATCAGCTCGCCGTTGTACACGGTCAGGCCAAGCACCGACGTCGGATAGTCGCCTTCCAACCCGCTGCCGAGCGGCGACCAAGTCGTGCCGTCCCAGCGGGCGATCTTGTTGGCCGGCGTCCCGCCGGCGGTGGTGAAGAAGCCGCCGGCGATCAGCTCGCCGTTGTACACGGTCAGGCCAAGCACCGACGTCGGATAGTCGCCTTCCAACCCGCTGCCGAGCGGCGACCAAGTCGTGCCGTCCCAGCGGGCGATCTTGTTGGCCGGCGTCTCGCCAGCGGTGGTGAAGGAGCCCCCGGCGATCAGCTCGCCGTTGTACACGGTCAGGGCCCGCACATTGCCGTCCATCCCGCTGCCCAGGTCCGACCAGCTCGTCCCGTCCCAGCGGGCGATGTACTTGGCCTCGGTTCCGCCGGGGGTGTTGAAGTAGCCCCCGGCGAAGAGCTCGCCGTTGTGCACGGTCAGAGCGCCCACATAGCCGAGAATCCCGCTGCTCAGGGGCGACCAACTCGTACCGTCCCAGCGGGCGATCCCGTTGACCGGCATCCCGCCGGCGTAGAAAATCTCACCCCCGGCGATCAGCTCGCCGTTGTAGACCGCCAAGGCAAGCACGCCAGGGTAGCAGTACTTGCCCTGGCATCCCTCCAACCCGCTGCCCAGGGGTGACCAGGTGGCGCCGTCCCAGCGGGCAATGAGGTTGGCTTCGATCCCGCCGGCGGTGATGAACACGCCTCCGGCGATCAGCTCGCCGTTGTAGACGGTCAGGGCGTACACCCTGCTGTTCGTCCCGCTGCCCAGGGGCGACCAGGCCTTGCCGTCCCAGCGAGCGATGTAGTTGGCTTCCTTTCCTCCGGCGGTGGTGAACTGGCCGCCGGCGATCAACTCGCCGTTGTAGACCGTCAGGGCGTAAACCCAGTACCCCATCCCGCTGCCGAGCGGCGACCAGGTTTCGCCGTCCCAGCGGGCGATGCGGCTGGCCGCCGTCCCGCCGGCGGTGGTGAACCGGCCCCCGGCGATCAGCTCGCCGTTGTACACCGTCAGGGCGCGCACCATGTTGTTCATCCCGCTGCCCAGGGGCGACCAGTTCGTGCCGTCCCAGCGGGCGATGCGGCTGGCCGGCGTCCCGCCGGCGGTCGTGAAGTTGCCCCCGGCGATCAGCTCGCCGTTGTACACCGTCAGCGCGTCCACAACACCGCTTATCCCGCTGCCCAAGGGCGACCAGCTCGTGCCGTCCCATTTGGCGATGTGGTTGGCGATTACATCGCCGGCGACGGTGAAGAAACCGCCCACGTACAGGGCCGGGCCGGTGCCGTCATCATAAACCACCTCGGCGTGCACCGTGGAATTGAGCCCCGGCAGGGCGTCGCCCGGGAGCCACTGGTCCGTGCATTGGGCCGAGGCCGGCGCCGCGGCGAAGAAAACGGCCCCGAGCATCCCCAAGAGTTTCAGAGAATGACGGATCGCGTGCATGGGTAGGCCTCCTACATGCCTTGAGGCCTCACGGCGGTCGCCTGCCATCCTGATGGAATCGCCCCCGGACGGCAGACGCCTCCGATCGGCCCGACAGCAGCAGTCTACCACAGTTGCCGAGATAGCAACCGGCCTTTCCGAGAAATCAGCCCGGGCGGCGTACAGAGCGACCCATCGCCGTTACGTGAGTGCCGGGGTGCCGGGTGCCACCGACAGCGAGTCTCGGCCTGCCGGGGCGAGTCGTCGGTGCGGCAGCAAGAGCATTGTGAGATCAGCACGCACGACTCGTCCGCCTTCGGCTCCCTCGCTGTGCGTGGCACCCGCGCCCGGTTGTGTCGGCCCCTGCGAGCCGGGCTGAAATTCAGCCCGGCTCGCAGTTCAACTTTGTCTTCCCATTGATCCCTTCCCCTCTGTGTGCTCTGTGCCTCGGTGGTGAATTCTTCTGCGGCGGCGACCCTGGCGCGCGCTCTCGTCGCCGCGCGGCCTAAAGGGGAAGGCCGGTTTTTTGTACCGTAATCGAGCATGGGCATGAAGCTGACGAAATCACCGACAAATCCGCGAATCACGCCTCGCAGGACCGTCAGAACGCTTTGGGGCTCGGCGCGGTCACACTGGCGCGCACAACCTAAACCCCCTGCGACAAACCGCGCGCGCCGGAGTGGCTCGCTTGGCGACGAAACTGAGGCAAAAAGAAAAAGCGGCACTGATCCACCTCCCTCAGGATCAGTGCCGGATGAACGGTTTCCTTCGGATCGCAGCGCCTGCGCGCCACAGCGCTTACTCAGCGACAACGACGATCTCGACGCGCCGGCTGTTGGCTTTCGATCCCAACGGCCGGTCCGGCCCGAAGCTGGCCAGCGAGATCCGCTTGCCGTCAACGTTCTTCGCGATCAAGAACTTGCGCACCGCATACGCGCGATCAAACCCAAGGTGATGGTTGCTCTTGTGGCCGCTCTTTCGGATGGGATCGGTGTCGGTGTATCCCTCGATGCGCACCGGCCGGCCGGCGTAGCTGGAGTTGAGCACGGAGGCGACGGCTTGGAGCGACTGCTTGGCGGTCTTCTTGAGCGACGTCTTGCCGGAGTCGAACAGCACGTCGCTTTGGACGGTCACCGTAATCTCGCCGTTGCTGAACGTAGCACTGACGCCGGCGATATTCTCGAACCCGGTCAGCGCTCGGCTGGGGCCTCGGGATCGCTCCGACTCGTTCAGCTCGCGCCTCAACTGCGCGATCTGCGATTGTCGCTCGCGAAGGTCTTGCTGGGCGTCCGTCAGCGCGCCGTTACGGCTTGAAAGCTGGGCGCGAAGGTTCTCGTTCTCCTCGGCGAGCAAGGCGTTTTGCTCCGTGAGGTCAGCGGTGCATCCGCTGAGCAACACGACCGCCCCAAACATGGCGAACAATTTCATCCTTGAAACACGCATCGCATACGTCCTTTTTTTCGTTTGGCCTCGCCAAACATCCATCG
Organism: Planctomycetota bacterium; assembly: GCA_022571635.1. GTDB lineage: Bacteria > Planctomycetota > Phycisphaerae > Phycisphaerales > SM1A02 > JADFNO01. The sequence continues at coordinate 1,036 of JACZXL010000221.1, read as the reverse complement.
TTCGTCTCGAAAACTGAATTCCATTTCAGATTCAAGTGCTACGGTCCCGGCTGTATCGGCTGTTTCAGTCCTGGCTGGGGCGGCCCCAGACCCGGCGGCAAGTATGTGGTTTGGACCCAAATCACGACAGGCCGACACACGATCACAGCGAGCACGGCGACCGCGAGGTGCGGGCCAAACGGCAGCTCACGTCGCCCCCGCTTCAGCATCGCCGATAGTCCAATCGACAGAACCACCCACAGCAGGCCAGAAAACGGCGCGAGGAGGAAAATGAAGATCGGATCGGCCCATCCCAGGACGGTCCCCACCGCCGCCAGCACATGAACATCGCCCAGCCCCATCGCCTCCTTCCCGAAAATGAACGAGAAGACGATCCGGATGCCCCAGATGATGCCCCCGCCCATCAGATAGCCCAACGCCGCCCCCCCGACCGACTGGATGACCACCGGCGGGGGACTCGACGGCAGCCACGCGCCGACCAGGTAGCCCCCCACCAAGCCGACCAGGCACGGGGTGAGAAACACCAGCTCCACGCCCATCTCACGCCGCGCGTGGGGATAGTCGGCGATGACCTCGCCTTCCTTGGCGTACTGGTCGTAGTCAGCAAAGCTGTACCGCAGCACGCCCAGCTTCAGCAGCGTGGTCGACAGACCGATCCCGAGCATGCCGCCCAGCGCGACCGTGAACCATTGCCAATCGGTGACGACGATCGGCCAACCCGTCGCCGCACGTGGCACCGGCGTTACGAACGGCTGGATGATCGCCGCCGCAAAGCCTACGACAATCACGACCATCGGAATCTGAATGGGGATCGTAAAGGTGCGGGCGTCGATAACGGTCATTGCCACCAGCGCCGCCAGCAGGATCAAATGCGCGATGAACATCGGCGAGGAGCGGAAAATTCCGTTGTAGTACCACCAGTCGCCGCCGATCGCTCCGAACCACGTCACGCGAGGGCCGGCGACGTAGTAAGCCAGATACAAGCCGAGAAACATCAAGGCCACGGTGAGCTCGATCAGGACGTACTGAAAACTGA
>JACZXL010000220.1 GCA_022571635.1 Planctomycetota bacterium | reverse complement strand
GCAGCGCCGAGGCGACGAGCAGCACAAGCAGTCCCATGGATCGCGATCCCGGCACGTGGGCCAATTTCGCCGTGCGGACCGCCGCCGTGCGGAACTCCCCCAACCACAGCCACGCGAGGCCGGCTCGAGCCAGCGCCGCCGGCTGCCGAACGTCGATGCGTTCCAGGACGCGCCGCAACCGAGTCATATTGCCGCTTTCCTCGAGGATCGTGATCAGATCGCAGCGCACGGCCTCATCCTCGTCGTCTTGGCCCCGGCCAAGCGCAGTCTCGAGCACCTCGGCCGCTTCCAACAGTCGGCCTTGGGCCCGCAGGTATTTCGCCGACAAGCGTGCTGGAGGCGAGTCAATCAGAGACAGGACGCGGCCGGCTTTATCGAGCCGACCTGCGTCGATCCAAGCCTCCACAAGCAACTGGCAGGTGGGAACATCGCCAGGACGACGCGCCTCGGCCCGGGCGAAAAAGGAAGCGGCCCGTACGGGGGCGTTGAGCCGATGGGCGGCGAGACCGGCCAGTCCAAGGGTGGCGAAATGATGTGGTCGACGGGCGAGGACGAGCCGCAGCTCCCGTGCGCATTGCTCGAACTGGTCCGTCCGGTACAGAATCCGGGCCCGCCAGAGTGTCAGCGACGCATCCGTCGGTCGTTGGAGCAAGCCTTGCGCGACCAGGACCGACGCCGATTCCAGGTCACCCTGGTTCACGAGCTGTTGAATCTTCAATCGCCGGGCCCCGAGACTGTCGGGCAGTTGGGAGAAGGCCCAGTCCACCGCTTCGGCGACGTCGTCACCGACGGCCCGCCGCGCTTCGCGCAGTAGACGTGCGGCCGCGTGTCGTGCGGCGATCGCGCGGTCGGGATTGACACAACGTCGGCGGCTCATGCAGCCTTTTCCTGGGGTGAGAGCCCTGCGCCGTCCGCACGCAACTCAGCCGGGGTCTGCGGATCGGTCTGCGACAACTCACGGAGCATGATGGCCAGCGGAGCGAACATGGGGTTCTGGGCCAAGCCGCGCTCGGCCCATCGCCTGGCCTCTTGCCGTTGACCCTGCAGCAGCGACAGCCTGGCCAGCGCGTGCATCCCCGCCGACGCGTCGTTCAGATCCGGCAGGGCTTGGGCGATGGCCGGGGCCAGGAGCTGGACCGTGGGCAGGTGAAGCCGCCTGTGTTGTGCGGCCACCAACACGTCAATAGCCGGCTCGAAGCAGATCAATTCCATGGCCAGGTTGGCGACATCTTCCTCCGTCGGCTCGGCCTCGTCGGGCAGGCCGGGCATCCCCAGGGACCGCAGCATCGGATCGGCCTCGGGCGCCACATCACCCAGATGACGTCGGCATCGCAATCGTTGGGCCCATGCCTCGGCCTGATCGGGGCGATCATTCAACAGATGAACCAGGATCAGCGCCTCGAGCGTGCGCGGGTCTTCGAGATGTCGCAGATTCCGCTGTAGGGCCTCGATGGATCGATCCACGTCGCCCAATTGCAACTCGATCAGGGCAAGCAGGAGGCGGGCGTCGAGGGGGGCCGCGGCCTTGGCCGACCAGCGGTGCAGATCCAAATGCGCTTCAGTTCTCTCACCGACCAGCCAGAGACATACCGCACGCAGCAACCGAAGCGACGCCGGCATCGTGCGGCAGCCATCGACGATCCGAAGAGCGGTCTCAGCGTCACCCCGGGTCAGTCGCAACCGCGCCAACTGCTCCGACAGCCGGGTGCAGTCGGGCGCCAATCGTCCCGCCGCGTCGGCAAGCCGCTCGGCGTGGTCCCACAGCCCCGCGTTCATCGCTCGATCGATGCCCTCAGCCAGCGTGCGCGCGAGTTGGCGTTCGTGCTGCGGTGGCCGTGGCTGATCGACGCTTGACGTTCCGATCGATGACCGTCGACGAACTCTGCCAAGGATCGACCTGAGGAGTCGTGCCATGAAACCAACGCCCGCGAGATCCGCACATGGGATGCGACCGCAAGGCGGTCGGAATCGGACAGCCGTGTCCGATCCGCGGTTGCTCGGCCTACGTACCGCGGTGGCCGCACCCGTCACAGGTAATCGGACCGTTCGTGAGTCAAGTTGAGGCTGAGTAGCGTCCGCTAGCCGCGTCGGGCCCGCCCACGACGAGCGTGTCAGTAGGCTCGGGCGTCGCAGGCGGCGCGCCAGTTCAGATACGACGTGTTCAGGACCCGGTATCCCCCGGGGGTGGGATACTCCCCGGTGAAGTACCAGTCGCCGCGGTGGTTGGGAATGGCCGATCGCAGCCCCTGGACCGTTTGGTAGATGATCTGCACGTCGCCGCTCCAGCGCAACGACGGCGGGCGCACGAGCTGCGCAATCTTCCCCGATAGTTGTTCGAGCGTGAAGCAGTCGTAGATGGCCCCGATGTGATTGACCATCCTGTGCGGCGGAAACTCGGCTTGGGCCTCGCAGCGGTCCTGCACCTCATCAAGGAGCTGCTCCTTACCATGCTCCTGCAGCAACGACACCGCGGCTTCGAAGGCAATGAAACGGCCGAGCTGGCTCATATCGATCCCGTAGCAATCGGGATACATGATGGGCGGGGCGGAACTCACGATGATGATCCGCTTCGGACCGAGCCGAGTCAGCATGGTGATAATCGATTCACGCAGCGTAGTTCCCCGCACGATAGAGTCGTCAACCACGACCAAGGTGTCATCGCTTTTGACGATGCCTTGCGTGATGTCGTAGATGTGCGCCACCAGATCGCGCCGTGCGGCGTCATGCGTGATGAACGTGCGAAGTCGCTGATCTTTGTGGGCGACGCGCTCCGTTCGAAGTCGCCCGTTACAGAGCCGCTCCACATCTGACCGGCTGGCGCTTCCAGCTTCAATGCGAGACCACAGCTCGTCGATCCGCCGGCTTTCCATCAGGCGATCGAGCCCTTCGACCAACCCCCGGTAGGCGGCGTCGGCCGTGTTGGGGATATAGCTGAAGACGGCGTGCCCGAGGTCTCCTTCCATCGCCTCGAGCACGCGGGGCGCTAAATACCGGCCCAACGCCTTACGCTCCTGGTAAATCTCAGGATCGTTGCCGCGGCTGAAGTAGATCCGCTCGAACGAGCACTGACGCTCGGGTAGGAGATCGGTGAACTGCGTATGGTCGATGCTGCCGTTACGTTTGATAACGAGCACGGATCCGGGCCCGATCGGTTCAACCTGATCCGCGTCGACATCGAACACGCTGGCCAAGGCCGCTCGCTCCGAGGCGACGGCGACAACTTCATCGTCCAGGTAATAGAACCCGGGGCGGATTCCGGCCGGGTCCCGGCATGCGAACGCGTCACCGTTGCCCAGGAGCCCGACCAGCGTATAGCCCCCGTCCCAGTTCTCAGACGCCTTGCGAAATATCCGTACGAGGTCGATCTGGAGGGAAACCTCCCTGGCCAGGGCACGATCTTCCAGCCCCGCGAGCGACCCCGGACCCATCGTCGATCGAAGCTGCTCGTGCTCCCGGTCCAGGCAATGCCCGAGCCGCTCCAGAATCACCTGGGTATCAGAGTCGCCGACGGGGTTCAGGCCCCATTCCACCAGTTGATCGAACAGCTCGCTGGAGTTGGTCATGTTGAAGTTGCCGGCCAAGGCGAGGTTGCGGCTGGCGGTGTTGTTTCGACGAATAAATGGGTGACAGTTGGCCACGGAGTGGCCCGAATGTGTGCCGTAGCGCAGATGCCCGATGAGAACCTCGCCCAAGAACGTGCAGCGTCGTTTCAACTCCAGGTCGCCCAGCGTTTGAAGCCGGGCGCCGCTCAGCCGGTTGACGTCGCTCATGATGGTGTCGAAGATCCGCTCGATGGCGTTGTGCTTGTCCGATCGGATGCGCTTGATGTACTCGGCGCCGGCGGGCATGTCGAACTTGACCACGGCGACGCCGGCCCCGTCCTGGCCTCGATTGTGTTGCTTTTCCATCAACAGGTACAGCTTGCGCAAACCCCAGGCGGGGTCTCCGTACCGCTGGCGGTAATAGGACAGCGGTTGGCGCAGCCGCACCAAAGCCAGACCGCATTCATGAGGGATTCTCTCGCTCATCCCAGCGCCAAGGGTATGCCCACCGGTCGCCCACTGCAACGGGCGGATTCGCTCGTCCCGTCGGCGCCCTGAGAAGGGACTTCGCCGACGCTACTTCTGACGCGTCTCCAGGAAATTCAATTGCCGACCGGCTCGCTCAGGATGGTCCGCCGATCCCGCCTGACCCGTCACGTGGAGCATCGGCGTGGCCGCATATTGATTGGAAATCGTCAGACGACCCAGCAGATGCGGTGCTTGCTTGGCGTAGAGTTGCTGGAGGAGCTGAGGATCGTTGCAGTGACGCGACAGATGTAGCAGGACGATGTGCTGCAACGATCCGTTTTTCGCCATCGTCAGGACCGCTTCGAGTGATTGTTCGTTCGATAAATGCCCCAAGCCGCCCATGATGCGCTGCTTCAGGAAATCAGGGCGATCGCTCGCCTGCTGCATCGGGCGGTCGTAATTCGACTCGATGGCGAGCGCGTCGAGATCTGTAAATGCTTGCAGCAATGATGGAGGCACCCGCCCGAGATCGGTGGCATAGCCCAGGCGAACTGGGCCGTGACCGATCAGCAACCCCATCGTGGCCAGATCATCGTGAGGCAACCCAATCGCCTCGATGGGCGTGCGTTCGTCCAACCGAAATCGCTCGTCGAAGGGCGCCAGGCAGCGGGCCGGTATCCCCGCTGCTACGGCCTCGGCAAGGTGACGCCGGCTGACGCGCCAGATGAAGTCTCCGCACCGCTTGGATTTGGCCCAGCCGCGATGAAGATGATCGTGATCCGTGTGGGTCACGAGAATGTCGCTGATCTGCGTGAGCCGGTAGCCCAGGGGCCCCAGCCGATTGGCCGTTTCTTGCGGCGATAGGCCGGCGTCGATGAGAATGATCCTTGGTTCGGCCCGGTCGTGAAGGACGACGAGTGTGCAGTTCCCGCCCGACCCGCTGCCAAGTACGCTCAATGACAGTGACACTCGTAGCTCCTGGGTGGACTTCCTGGCCAGACCACACGTCTTGGACGGCGCTAGGCGGTTCCCAATACCGCCTTTCCGTGGGCGGGGCAGTAGCCGCGTTCCGACGATTCGATGAACGCGATGTAGTCGGCGATGATCGGTCGCTCGCTGCGCTTCTTGAGTTCAATCAGCGCATCCCGAGGCGACCGGCCCCGGCGGTACATCGTCTTGTACGCCCAGCGCACGTCCTCAATTTGATCGCGGGGCATGCCGATGCGGCGAAGCCCGATCATGTTGACGGCGCCGCAGATGTTGACGCCGGTGAGCATGAAGAACGGCGGAACATCGGCCTTCGTCCCCATCCCGCCGGAGAGCATCGCGATCTGACCAAGCCGGCAGAATTGGTGCACCAATGTGCCCCCGCCCACCACGACCCGATCCTCCACGGTCACATGACCGCCTAACAGGGCGCCATTGGCGAAGGTGCAGTCGCTGCCGATATTGCAATCGTGGCCGGCGTGACTTGCGGCCATGAATACGTTCCGGTCGCCGATGCGCGTCGGCCCGGCGTCGGTGAACGCGCGATGGATCGTCACGTGTTCTCGCAAAACATTGTCGTCGCCGATCACCAGACCCTTGCCCGGCGTTTGGGGGTCGAACTGCGCGTGCTGAGGCGCGAATCCCAAGCACACGAACGGATAGATCGTGTTGTTCGACCCGAGGGTCAACGGCCCCTGAAGATAGACGTTGCCGATGAGTCGCGTGCCGGGGCCGATGGTGATTGGCCCCACGAGTACGCAGTGGGGGCCGATCTGAACGTCGTCGGCCAAAGTGACCTCGCCTTCCAGAATCGCGGTGGAATGAATATTCGACATCGGCGCTATGATCCTTCATCCCGGCGGCGTTGTCATCCGACAAGCGCCCTGGGCCGGAGCCCCTCGGCACCCGGTCGCCCCGGAGATTATTCGCAGTCGATGGTGAAGGTCCATGACCACGGTTGAATCGCAAGATATGACTGGAATCGATCTCACGGTCCGGGACCTTGGTCGGATGCCGTATGCCGAGGCGTTGGCGCTCCAAAAGAGGCTCCAGCAGGAAGTGATCGAGGCTCGGTCCCCGGGCGCGTCGTTGGGGCATTTGGTGCTGGTCGAGCACCATCCGCCGGTCATCACCATCAGTCGGCGCAAGACCGCTCGCAGGCATCTGGTGGCCACGGATGAGCAGTTGGCCGGCGCCGGGATCGAGATTGCCGAGACTGACCGCGGCGGCGACATCACCTACCACGGCCCGGGCCAGCTCGTTGTCTACCCCATTCTTGATTTGAATGCCCTGCGACTGCGTATCCACAGTTACATGCGCTTCTTGGAGCAGATCGTCATCGACACGTTGGTGGAGTTCGG
>JACZXL010000219.1 GCA_022571635.1 Planctomycetota bacterium | reverse complement strand
CGATCGCAGGAGCCCATAGTCACGGCGCGTATGGTGCAGTGCCAGCCGTGGCAATTCGAGGTGATCGTCTTCGGAATCCAATGGACCGCACTGCACGATTCGCCCGGAACGCACCAACATGCTGTATTGCTCGTTCAAGTGTTCGACCTGAGCATCGTTCAGGGGGTGCGACAGGCGAAGGACAAGCTGCTCGCCGACATAACGGCTCGAGTGATACACGCGGTAGAACTTCAGCACATGTTCGGCTGCATCCTCGACCGAGGGAGCGATGTAGTAGATGGCGGTGTCCTCGGCATTGATCATCCCGTTGGCGAGCAGGTTCTTGCGAAGGTAGGTGTCCCAGTAGTTCCAGTACTCGCTGCCTTGGGCCTCCACCAGAACGATGGGAACAATGTTGGACTTGCCCGTCTGCACCAGCGTCAATGCCTCGAACGTCTCGTCCTGGGTGCCGAAGCCTCCCGGGAAGATCGCGATGGCGTCGGCATGACTGAGGAACATCAACTTGCGGGTGAAGAAGTACCGAAAGTTGATGAGTTTCGGATCGCCTTCGATGACTTCGTTCGCGGTGGTCTCGAAGGGCAGGCGGATGGACAGACCGAAACTCGCTTCGCGGCGGTGGCCTTCGTGCCCGGCCTTCATGATCCCGTCCCCGGCCCCGGTGATGGACATCCAACCGCGGCGGGCGATGGCCGCGCTGAAGCGCCTCGCGGCGAGGTAGTTGGGGTGATCCTCGGGCGTTCGGGCTGAGCCGAAGATCGCAATTTTCCGCGTGCCCTGGTAGTGATTGAAGACACGGTAGGCGTAGCGCATCTCCTTCAGCGCGCGGTTCAGCAGCTTGAGCTGGCCGATGTCATGCTGATCCGGGATGAGCTTGAGGCTTGTCTGTATCAGTTCAGCAATCATGCGACCGGCGAACGAGGACGGATCGCCTCCCATTGAGTCGATGAGTCCGTCAATCGCGTGGAGCGTCGATTCATCTTTCACGGATGCGCGAGTCATCGCCATGCAATCCTTCCTGACGGTCTGATGTACTCGATGACATGTCCGCAGCGCTCAGTCAGCCTGGCTGAACTGGTCCAAGTCCTGCGGCCATCGGCTTGGAGCGGGCCTCGGCGCGGAACTGACAGCCGGCAGCGGCACGATCGTCACTTTCGGATCACTGAGTGTACCCGTGACGACGATGGCCAGGAGGCGGTCGCTGATTTGGGCCACCACGTCCCGGACCAGTCCGAGGGTGCCGCGGGTCTTAAACCGCAGGTCCAATTCGAGGCTGTTGAAGTCCATCTCGCCTTCGCCCAGCAACTGCAGCGTCGGGCACTCCAGCGAAAGCCGGTCGAAGACCACGCGATCGCCGGTGATGTAGAACGCCACATCCGCGAAATCGAGGCTGCCGCTGACCGGCGGCATGAGCTCCAGGAGCTGCAACAGGCGCAGGGCCAGGGGCAGGTTCGCGATCTGTCCGTCGATCACGCGCGCGGCCCCTCGACCGCGGCGGCTGAGCGGCTTGTTGCGGTCGCCCGCCAGGCTCAACGATCCAAACAGCTCGCCTTTGGGCCCGTTGCCGTTTTGGGAGTGGCCCGGCTGGTCCGCTTGAACGCGAGCAATATCCTCCAGATCGATGCCGGCGATCTCGAGCGACAGGGTGTAGTCGCTCGCCGGGGCAAGCCCGATCGTCGCGTGGGCGGTCACCACACCGCGGCACAGGTCGGCGCGCAGCTCATCGACGACAAGGCGCTTCCCGTCATCGCTGAGCGTAATGTGCGCCTTGGCGTTGGTGAGCACGCGCCCGAGCGCTTTCGCCGTCACGGCCGTCGCACGAATGTCGAGCTTCGGGTTCGCGTCGGGCGCGGTGTCGATGATCAGATCGAGCGCGCCATCCACTTCGGAGAAATCCACCCCGGCGTGGAAGGAGGTCTGTTTCAGGTCGAGCCGGCCGGCAAAAGTTGTATGCCATCGGGTCAGGGCTTCTGTGTCTTGCACCTGCTTGAGCGTCAACCGGCCTCGCTCCAGACGAACGGGTTGATTGGCGCCGACGGCCAAGGCGTCGATGGTCGAGCGGACCTTCCGCGGGAGGAACGCCCGAAGCTGGGGGCCGTCGATCCGCCCGGCGTAGGCCAGCTCAAGGTCAGCCTCGAGCAGATCGGCCAGGACGAACGACCCGGCGATCCGGAAGGTCCCCTCCGCGTTGCGGCCGGCGATATTGCGAAGGAGAACCTTGTCCGGCATGAAGATGATTTCGGATTCTTCTTCGAGCTCGAGCGTGATCGGGACGTCGTCGAGCCGGAATGCAATCGTGTGCGGCTGTATCTTGCACAAGAAGCTCGCCGGTCGATCGCCGACGGGTGAGTGGTATGTGAACTGGGCGTCGAACGATCCGGAAGGCTGAAACCGGGCGTACCGCTGCGCCTCCGCCTTCGCCCCGATGAGCGTCATGACCTCGGTAATGAGTGGTGAGGCAAGGTTCCCGCCGGACCATGTACCGTCCAACTGAAGCGTCTGGGTTTCCTCGGCGAGGCCGTAGGAGCCGTTGAGGACGAGCAGTCCATCATCGCCGTGGTGGCTGTGCACCCGAAGCGCGAGGTCCTGGAACACGACCTGCGAGCCTTGCAGGGCCAGGCTTCCGCGCTCGCGGACAAGCTGCACGGGCTGGCCGTCGATCTGGATTTCGAGCGCCTGCGGCCAGACCACGAGTTGGACCGGTTCCGGCTTTCCGTCCACGGCGCGGTAGTGCAGTTCGGCGTCGTACGTGCCGCGCGGTTGGTAGCGATCCCACAGGGCCGCGGCCCGGTGCTCCCCCTCGCCCGGCGCCAGGTTCACGATGTACTTCTCAACGGCAAGATCATCGAATCGAACCGTGACGTCGGTGGCGTTGGAATCGTCGCCCAGGCCGATGAAGCCGCTGACCGTGACCCGGCCGTCGCCGCGTCGGCCCTTGACGTCGGCCAACTCGACCCGGGAAGGTGTGACTCGAAACAGACCCTCCACCGAGTCCAGAGAGAATCCGCGCGGCCACAACAGGCCGAGGTCGCGCATGATGCTCAGCAGCTCGTCCGTCGGCGCGGCCGAGCCCTGTGACAATTTGACCGCGAAATCAAAGACGATGCGATCATCAGCGTCGGTGGAGACCGTCCCGGTGTAATTCAGCAGACCCTTGAGTCCGATCGCGCTGAGGATCCGGGCCGCTTGAGCCTGCCTCGGATCGTCTCGGTCCGTCGCGCCGCCGGTTCCCGCCTCGCGGCGCCGAATCGGCGGGACGGCCGCAAAGAGGGCATCGTTCAGTTCATCGCCGAGAATGGAGATTTGCAGGTCCGGGGCGGCATGCTTCGATCCGTCGTCGCGGCGCAGCTTGATGTCCCCCTTCGCCGTGCCCGTACCCATGCCGGGCGTGGATATCGCAAGTCCCTCGCCGAGCGAGATGCGATCGCCCTGCAGGGCGATGACACCCCCGTGGACATGAATCGGATACGGAAACCGATGGTAGAGCACGTCGGCGGACTGTACGGTGACCGTTCCCGTGATGGCGGTGGGCTGATCCAGGCCGAATGGCCGCTCGATCGCGAGGTCGAGGTCGACGCGGCCGCCGAGCTCGAACGGGCCGGCTTCGATGAGCGTCTCCAAGCGTGCGATCGTCCGTGACCATGCCTGGCGGTCCGCCTGAGATTCATCCGTCAGCGCCTCGGGTTGTTGTTGCGCGAGCGCCGCCTTGGCCGCATCGAGATCATGACGGGCTTGTTCGATTGCCGTGTCGTCCACCAGGAGCCCGGCATTTCGGAGTCTTTGGAACGTCGGACGATGCAGCAGCGAATCGAACGTCGCACGTTCGCCTGGGCCCAAGGCTTGGCGGAACCGATCATCGAGCGGAAGGTCGTGGGCGATGAGCGTGAGCGACACGGCCGCGTCGTTGCCGGGCGGCGCGATCGTCCCGGAAATGCGCACCGGGGCGTCGTTCGAGCCCTTCCCCGTCAAGTAGTGAACCGTCACCTTCTCGCTGTCGAACTGCACATACCCGTCCACGCCCTCAAGCGGATACGGGAACTTGTTGAAGGCGCCCGAAGCGTCACTGATGTAGGCCTGCCCCTTGGTCAGGATCGGACTTGGCTGCGGTTGCCCGTCATCGTCCAGCACCGGGGGGGCCCGGCTGATGTCAACCTCCGTGCTCAGTGACCACCCTCTCAAATTGAACTTCTCTAGCAAGTAAGCGAGCTGTCGTGGAAGCTCCACGCCCGGCCCTGTCGCGTCGTCGGCGACCTTCGGCAAGCTGAAATCGTCCGTTCGGATGCTCATCACAAACGGCGCCGAATTGAGCACCTCATCCAGCCACTGCTCCTTCCTCTCCCAGTCAAGCGACGGCAACTGCTCGATCGTCAGGTTCACGAGATACGGCACACCGATGATCTGCGTTTGCCCGTCGGCGCCCCCGACCTCTCCCTGCAGGTTGATCAGCGTGAGTCGATCGCCTTGAAGCTTGATCGTCCCGCCGCTGACCCGCATCCTCGGCTGGGCCGTTACTTGCTCGACGCGTCCATCGCGGTAGCACGCCCAAAAGTCCTCGGGACCGATCGGGATCGTCAGCGCCACTTCGTCAACGTGCAGCTCGACGGTGAAGGGGCCCTCACTTGTGCGCTCAACCGTGGCGTAGGCGACGCGCCCTTGGAGGTCCATTCGCTCCCACCAGATCCGCGCCATCTGCGGGCACATGGCCAAGGCGCGTTCGTCCAGAGCCAAGCCGTCGACCCGGGCGTGAACCGCCAGCGTCTGAACGTTCCATTGGCCCTTGATGAACACACCATCTTCGCCCAGCGAGACGCCGTTTTCGTCGAGCTCGCCGAGCTCAAAGGTATACGTCCCTCCGCCGTCGGGGCTGGGGTGCATGTGCCCGGCCACGCGGCGCCGCCCCTTCTCTGTGTAGGCGTCCCGAACGTGCATGCCCAACTCGATTACCGCGCTGTTGATCCGAACACTTGGCAAGAGCTCCGGCTTCTCGATCTCCTCGAGCGACCAGTCAGGCCGCAGCGCGTGGTAGTTGAACACCCCCGGCGCTTTGGCGTTCTCGCTTAGCCGCAGGATCACGTCGTCCAAGGTGATGTCCTTGATCAAAGCCTCGCCGTGCCACAGGCGACCTTCGTCCAGCGCGACCTGTGCGCGGCCGATCTGCAGCACCTGCGCCGCTTTCCCGCCTGGGAACGGCGCTCGAAGCGTCATATCTTCAAACAGCAGGACGCCATCGCCGAGGTAACGGGCATGACCGATCTGGATGTCCCCGCCGAGCTTCGCTTCCAACTGGGGCGTCACCTGCTTGATGATGAACCACGATCGCGTGACGTACCACCACGATCCCCCGGCCAGCGCCAGCCCTAGCGCGGCTACGGCTGCGGCCACGCGCAACACCAACCGGCGTCGTCGGCGAGGAGTGGGGGAGGATGATCGTGTGTCGTTTTCTGGCATTTGGGTCTACCGTGGACTGGACTCGGAAGCCGCCATTGTATTCCTATGATGCTGCTTCGATCCTCGGCTGCCGCAATCCCACCGCTTGGTCCAACCCGGCCGCGGCCGGACGAGCTGGAACGCCGAATTCAGACCGCCGCCATCGGCACAAAGGACCATTTTCATGCATGTCGCGGTTACGGGTGTCTCGGGATTTATCGGCTCGACCATCGCTCGGCATCTGTCTGAGGCAGGACATACCGTCACGGGCCTGGTACGCGCCACCAGCCGTACAGACCACATCGAGGCGGTGACCGAGCGCCTGGTGGTCGCAGATCAGGGTGATGATCGGGTCTGGCCCACGCTCCTAGACGGGGCAGATTGCGTCATCCACAACAGCGTGGATTGGCAGCCGCTCAAGCCGCCGGCCGACCTGAACCGTCATCTGCAGTCCAACCTCATCGGGTCGATACGGCTGCTGGACGCCGCCGCCCCGAGACCCTTCGTCTTTATCAGCACGATTGCCGTGCACCACGATATTCGACCGCGCTGGAACGGCCGGGTTGATGAAGATCATCCGCTGCGGCCGGCCAGTATCTATGGCGCGTACAAGGCCGCGGTCGAGGCGCACTTGTGGGATGCGCACTTTCGACTCGGCCAGTGCACCTGCGCCATCCGGCCTTGCGGTGTCTACGGCATCGACCCCCGGCTCGAACGGTCCGTCGGCTATCCAATCGTTCAGCAGATCAAGCGCGGCAAACCCTTTGCCCGCACGGGCGGCGGGAAGTTCGTGCATGTCGATGATGTTGCCGCGGCCGTTCTTGCGACCCTCGGCAACGAGGACGCCGCGGGTCGAGCGTTCAACCTTGCCGATTGCTACGCGCGGTGGGCCGACTGGGCCCAAATGACAGCCGAACTGCTGGGCGTTGAGGCCGATATCGATTTCTCCAGCCCATCACAACCGAAGAACGTGTTTGCCAAAGACG
>JACZXL010000218.1 GCA_022571635.1 Planctomycetota bacterium | reverse complement strand
GCCCGCCCCGACTGCGGATTTGCCCCCAGCGCGCGAACCTGGCACATGATGTCCGCGACGGAGAAAACCTGAGCCCGGGAGTCAACGATGCTCGCCCCCTTGGCCTGATACTCGTCGTCGGCGAATCCCGCCTCCGCCCCGGCGCCTTGCTCGATGAGAATCTCTAACTGGGCTTTCACCAATGGCGGCAAAGCCGCCGGCGTCAGTGCTACCCGCCGCTCGCCTGCATACGTCTCCTTGACTACACCGACGATCATGGAACCCTCATCTGCTGTTGGAGCGACAAATGTGCCCGCTCACACCGGCCCAAACCGGCCTCGGCCCGGGAGCCGGGGCGAATAGACTAGCGAATCGACGCCGATTGTCACGACCTTGGCAACGAAAGCTGGCGAAATCCAAGTTCGAGTTGAGGCTGAGCCGGCCCGACTGGATCTGGATCGCCGCCCCTGCCTTAACGTGAACGGCAACCTGTTCCCGTATCATCGGTCCGCACCCCGGGTCAAGCTCCTGCGACGAGGGAGACCGACATCCCGGCCAGGATACGCTCCTGCGGTGACCGATTTAGCTTGTTCGCATCAGCATGGCGTGGCACCAACGCCCAGGAGAACACCTTGATTGCAAGCAGGAATTGGCCCCGGGTAATAGCCCTTTTCGTCTTCCTCAGCGGCGGTGCCCACCTGTACGCCCAGGACCTCGATAGTCCCCAGGGTGGCCCCGATGAGACGCTGATGGTGGCAGCGCGCGACGGAACCGAGCTAGCCACCAACGTGTTCTTCCCTCCGCAGGGAGGTGAGGGGCCGTGGCCGGTCATCCTTTTGCGCAGTCCCTATGGCAAGGACAACTTGATCGGGAACTGCCGGGATATGGCCGCCAAAGGCTACGCGGTGGTTTGCCAGGACACCCGAGGACGCTTTGACTCCTCCGGCAGCGACGCCTTCGTGTTCCGTAGCGACCAGGACGACGGGCACGACACCATGGCGTGGATCGCCAGACAGCCGTGGTGCGATGGCAGCATCTGCACGACGGGCAGCTCGGCCCTGGGCTTCACCCAGATGGCGGCCGCGCCGGGCGCTCCCCCCGAGCTCAAAGCGATGCACGTTGGCGTCGCCTGGTCCAACATGTACACCCAATTCGTACACCAGGGCGGAACCTTCCGCACGGCCGCGAACCAATGGCTCAACGGGCTCAAGGATCAAGGCGCGCGGCGCGAATGGACCGCTCACTCCAGCTACGACGAGTTCTGGGAAGCGCTCGACACCGACTCGCAGGCAATTCGAATGAACGCTCCCACGGTCTACTACGGGGGGTGGTACGACATCTTTTCCCAGGGAACGATCAACGCCTTCGTGGTCAACCACAACTTCGGCGGCCCCGGCGCCCGCAGACAGTGCCGGCTCATCATGGGCCCAGGCTCCCATGGGCTTGTGTTCACTGCCGATCCGAAGATTGTCTATCCCAACACCATGTTGCCCGGCGAGGATATCGCTCATGCGGGCAACCGAATCGAGTGGTTCGACTATTGGACCAAGGGGATCGACAACGGCGTGGGCGCTGAGCCCGCGGTCATCTACTACGTCATGGGAGACATCAAGGCCGAGGACGCCCCCGGCAACCACTGGCGCTGGGCGGACAACTGGCCTCCGTCGGCGACGGAAAACCGGTTCTACCTCCACTCCGACGGCAGCTTGCAGCACGACCAGGCGACGCAGGACACGGACAGCAAGAGCTACAAGTATGACCCCAAGTCCCCGGTCCCGACGCTGGGTGGGCAGAACTATTTCCTGCCCAACGGACCTGCTGACCTGCGGAAGGTGGAGGAGCGGTCAGACGTTTTGTTGTTCACGTCGCCGGTCTTGGAAGAGCCCCTTGATATCACGGGGCACATCTATGCCCGACTGTACGTTTCCTCCGACTGCCCGGACACGGACTTCACCGTGACGCTCAGCGATGTCTATCCGGACGGGACCTCCCTGCTGGTGACCGATGGCATCCTGCGCGCACGCTTCCACACCGGCTTCAATCGCGAGGTCTTCCTCGAGCCCGGTGTGGTCTACGCATTGACCGTCGACCTGTGGAGCACCGCGCTGGTGTTCAATAAGGGCCATCGGGTCCGCGTGGCGATCTCCTCGTCCAACGCCCCTCGCTTCGACCCCAACCCCAACACGGGCAACAAGCTGGGCGAGGCCGACGGCGAGACCCGGGTGGCGACCAACACCATCCACCTGTCCAAGGCCCATCCGTCCCACATCACCCTTCCGGTCTACTTCGGACCCCAGAACCTGTGGAAGCTCCTCAAGGAGCCGAGCACCCCCACGAAGAAGGAGGAGTAGCGCCACAGCCGTCCTCCACGGCTCCCCCCCGCGCGCCGAGACAGCGCTGATCTGATCGCGTTGGGGGTCGGGCTGATCCTCGGCGTAGTATGAGCAAGCCGCCCCCTCCGACGGACTCCCGACCCCGTCGAGGCGACCCAGCTCCCGTTGCGAGCCGGTCCTTTTCGTACATCACGCCAGGTTCTCACCGCTGGGGGCTTGGAGCAACCCGCCCTGGGCGGTTACAATACGTCCAACGTGAAGCGTGGGGATACACACCAATGGCGTACCTGGAACTGAGAACGCCCCAAGGCGTCAAGAGGCTGAAGCTCGCCGAGAACTCGATCACCATCGGGCGGCTTGGCGACAACACCGTCGTCCTGAGCGACGAGTTGGCCAGCCGTCACCACTGCATCATCGAGCCCTGGCAGGGCGGGTTCCGTCTTCGTGATCTGGGCTCTCGCAATGGCACCAAGCTCAATGAGAATCGCATAAAGACCGAGGCGTTGGACAACGGGGACGTGGTCATGATCGGCACGACGGAGCTGCGGTTCATCGACCCCGACCAGGAGTTCTCCCGCAAGCGGCAGGAGACCCCGGATTTCTCCGCCGCGATCGACGAGGACGATCAGAACCTTCAGGCCCAGGTCACCGTCGATGTGGACCTGCATGCCGCCGTCGTTGACGCCCCCACCAGTTACGAGCGGAAACTGCACGAGATCATCGACGGGGCCCTGGACAAGCCGTTCGACGAGACCGACATCAGCCTTGTCGATAATCGCGGGGTCACCGTCCATCAGGCGACGTCGGCGGGGTTGGAGGCGGGGACCGACGACGACGACGGCGAAGGCATCCGCGCCTTCCGCCTCATGCTGCTGGCGTGCTTCCGGGCCCGTGCCACCGATCTTCATATCGAGCCGAGAGTCGACAACGCCGCCATCCGCATCCGGGTTGACGGATACATGCTCAGCGCCGTCGAGATCAGCATGGCCATCTTCCGGCGCATCATCGGCGTGGTGAAGATCTTGTGCCAGATCGATACGAGCCGAAAGAACGTCGTCCAGGACGGACACTTCTCGGTATCCGTAAAGGGCCGGCGCGTGGACTATCGCGTCAGCCTCACGCCGACGATGCACGGCCAAAAAGTCGTGGTTCGGGTCCTCGATTCCTCCAACGCCCCGAGCCGTCTGCACGAGCTCGGCCTCGTCCCCTGGATGTACGAGAGGCTCCGCACGATCGCGACCAAAGACGCCGGCCTGCTGCTGGCGTGCGGACCGACCGGTTGCGGCAAGACCACCACGCTCTACTCCTGCCTGCGCGAGCTCGACGTCGAGCAGCGTAACACCATCACCATCGAGGACCCGGTCGAATACTACCTCGAGGGCTGCACGCAGATTCCCATTGATCATAAGCAGGACAACACGTTCGCCAACATCCTCCGATCGGTGCTTCGGCAGGACCCGGACGTGATCTTCGTAGGCGAGATTCGTGACACGGAGACGGCGACGGTGGGCATGCAGGCGGCGATGACCGGGCACCTCGTCTACACCACCGTCCACTCCAAGGATTCAATCGGGGCTGTGTTCCGGCTGCTGGATCTCGGCGTCGAAGCCTATCTCGTGGCCAACTCGCTGGACGTGATCCTCGCGCAGCGGCTTGTGCGGCAACTGTGCGACACCTGCAAGAAGCCCGTCAAACCCACCCCGGCGCAGAACATGAAAATGGGTCGGCTCATGGAAGGGGTGCCCAGAATCTATGTCCCGACCGCCTGCAAGCGCTGCCTCAAGACGGGGTTCATCGGCCGGCGCGCCATCTTCGAGCTGCTCGACTTCAACGACGCGATGCGAGATGTCGTCTTGAAGAAGCCGACCATCCAGGGCATCCGCGAGATCGCCGAGCAGGGGCTGTTCATGTCCCTGCAGCAGTCCGGCTACCAGCTCGTCGCCCAAGGCGCCACCAGCATCGAGGAGGTCGATCGCGTCGCCAGCTCGGACTGATCGAACCTCGCCTCCGAAGTTGCCATCACCCGGAACGCTGCTACAGTATCGCCCCGGCGTTTTTCGGAGGCCGAGATGAGTAAGGTCGTTGTTCCCACCAAGACCGTCACCTTCACTGTTACTTCGGTGCCCAAGCGCACGGCGCAGGTCAAGACGATCCAGCGCTTGATGCGCATGCAGGCGAAGATCCAGGGCGGCCTCAGGAACCTGGCCAAGCGTCGTCGCCAGAAGGACAACATCGTTACCGCCAGAGCCGGACGAAAATGGATCGTGCGCAAGCGAGCCACCAAGCTCACGCCGGTGCGGGAGGGTGAAACCTTCACCTTGACCCTCACGCCGCAGATCATCCCGGATATTGCAAGCGTCGAGAAGTTCCTCGACGCCAAGACGGCGAAATAGGGTCCGCGGTGCGGACCATCCCGTTTTTCACTACGCACCCAGGAATGGTCCGCTCAGCGGACCCTACTTGACCAATCGGCCCGGCGAGCCGACCCTATGTACGAGGGTCCCAAGCAATGTTGGATAGACGGAACCTGTTCTTCGTTGACGCGCTCGGTCCGCCGCCGGGCACGGACTGCTGGCATGAAGGCCCCTCGCTCATCGAGGCGGTGCGCGGCGTAACGGCAGCCGAAGCGATCTGGAAACCCGTGACGAAATCGCACGGCATCTGGGAGCTCGTGCTGCACTGCGCGTATTGGAAATTCGTCGTACGCCGATTCTTCGAACAGGAAGAGGCCGGCGCGTTCGCCCGATCACCCCAGGACTGGCCGAAGGCGCCGAAGGATCCCGATGAACAGGCGTGGTCAAAGGACCGGGCGCTATGGCGCGACGAGCATCGGCGCTTGCGCGAGGCGATCGCAAAGCTGCCCCCCAAACGCTGGGACCTCATCCCCCCCGGCGGAAAGGAATCGACCTACGCCCAGCTCGTCGTCGGCATCACCTGCCACGATGCCCACCACACCGGTCAGATCCAACTGCTCAAACGCCTCGCACGAACCAAGAAGATCAAATCTCGGCCCTCGGCGTAACGAACGCACCGCCCCGGCCCACCGTGGCCCGTCCACCGAGCCCACCCCGCCGCCATGGACCGTAAAAAAAACACTGGCGATGGCTTCACCGGTTGGAGGAGCACCATTATGAAGCAGCGATTCACGATCAAAGTACTCGTCGCCGCGATGTTGGTAATCGGCCCGGCGATTGCGATTGCCCAGACAACACAACGGCAGGTACAACAGACCCACTCCGCCATCACGCCGGTCGATCGTGAAGCTGGTTCGTGGCAGGCGCGTCATGAAGCGATAAACACCCGCGTGGCGCAGGGCAACGTCGATCTGCTCTTCATCGGCGACTCGATCACACAAGGCTGGGAGCGCAACGGCAAAGCCGTATGGGATAAACAGTACGCCTCACGCAACGCCGTCAACCTTGGGATCAGCGGCGATCGCACGCAGCACGTCCTGTGGCGGCTCGATCACGGCAACATTGACGGCATCAGCCCCAAGGCGGCGGTCATCATGATCGGCACCAATAACTCCAACGGCCAAGACAACACCGTTGCAGAGATTGCAGACGGCATTCGCGCAATTGTGGCGAGACTGCGGACTGAACTTCCGGAGACGCAAATCCTGTTGCTGGATATTTTCCCGCGCGGTGCGAACCCCAACCCCCAGCGCGGCAAGATCCTTCAGGTGAATCAGATCGTACGCAAGGTCGCCGACCATGATAAGAAGGTGCACTACCTGGCCATCGGCCATCACTTTGTGGAAGATGACGGCACGATCTCCAAGGCCATCATGCCGGATTCGCTGCACGTATCGCCCGCCGGTTACCAAATCTGGGCGGACGCGATTGAAGGGGAGTTGCGGGAGCTACTACGCCCGGGGTGATACACTAGTCCGATTATAATCACCGAAGCTTTCGGGAGACTGTGAACCTTGTCAACGCCAGCAGAGCAACTTTACAAGTCGTTGAAGAGCATGAAGGCTATTGCCGAGTTGATCGCTGCTGGTGAGGCGGAAGGGCAGTACCTCGAATGCAAGGCTCCAGGATCCCCCCAGTTGGAGAAGGGACTTCAGGCGGAACTGGCCAAGACCGTTTCGGCATTTGCAAATAG
>JACZXL010000217.1 GCA_022571635.1 Planctomycetota bacterium | reverse complement strand
TCACATCGTCGCTGAGGAATCGCCGTGGGAGGATCGCGAGAAATACCACAAGCAGTTTGATATCGACGAGCTGCGGTGCATCTATTGCGGCATGTGCGAGGAAGCGTGCCCGTGCGATGCGATCGAACTGACGCCGCACTACGAGATCACCGGCATGACCCGCCAGGAGATGATCTTCGATAAGACCAAGCTGCTGGAGGTGTTCGACCGCACCATCGACGAGAAGCCGATGTGAGAAGAAGGCATTAGGCACTAGGCACTCGGCATGAAGAAGATCTATTTAGCCGCGGGGCTTGCCCCGCGCTCTTCGGGGGCAACAAGGGACGAATCCCGATTTCATCGGGAGATATCCGCGGCGTATAGGTTGACTCATCCTCGCGCTAGGGACACGGCCCCCAGCTACCAAGAAGCGTCAGGAGGTCCGGGACACCGACGGCGCCGTCGTCGTCGAAGTCGGCCGTGCACTCGTCGCTACCCCACGCGCCTAAGAGAACCAGCAAGTCCTTGACGCCGACGAAGCCGCTCCCATCGGCGTCGGCCGGGCAGGTCAACTGACCGTTGAAGATTTTCACGGCGAGGCAAAAAGCCTCGGGTGCGATTGTTTGGCCCATCACTCGTCCGGGGAGATCGTCAGCGCCGGGATGGATGCCGCCCCAGATGCGCGACAGTGAGCATTGATCGCTGGCGTCGTTATATTTGGCCCATTGCAACGTCACGTCAACGCTCGGGCCATCTTCGAAGACAAGGAATTCGTTGGCCTGGCAATAGAACTCCCCGAGTCCGCCCGGGAAGTACTCGTCGCCGGTGAGCATCGACATGATCACAGCCGCAGCGCGGCTATAGGTGCTGTGCCCGGACGTATACCCAGCAAATGGGGGCGTGACGAAGGTTGGGCGCTGATAAGGCCACCAGCTCTCGGCGAGAACCCAATCCACTCCGGCCGTATCGAACTTTGGGTCGTTGATAAAGTCATGACCGCGCCAGGAGTACACCGCGATCTTGCCGACGTTTTCGTTCAATTTGCCGGCCAGATGCGCGTGATACGTCTTGGCGGTCTCGTCTGTGATAACTTCGATCAGCCCGGGATATAAGGTAATGCCGTCGGGATCGTAGGAGGGGCCGTCGGGGTCGGAGCTTTGACCCAGATCACACATGTAACGGAGTGCGGAGATGGGGCGAATGAAGTCGTACCAACCCTTGACGCCCCAGCAGGCCACGGCCACATCGTGCATCGTGCCGCCCATCAAGAGATAGGATCTCACGTCCCACTCCAAGTCATCGAGGATGGGACCCTCCCCGCCGAACTTCTTTTCAAACAGCGGGTGGTCGTTGACGTAGTTGAGGATGACGAACCAGTGCCCGGGCGGGGTTTCGGAGGCGGGACCGTCAGCCCAGAACTCCGCGAGGATGCGGGTGTAGTCGCCGCGGGGCACGATCTGCGGCTCATAGGGTTTGCCCGTGTGAGGGTTGACGTCGTAGCCGGCGCCCCAGTCCCCGCCGTTAGTTAGATCGTAGAAGCGCTCGTAGTCGTCGGGATCCGGAAGCGGGGCGTTGCCGATGGAGGCGGGCGAGACATCCAACATCACCTCGTCGGTCGGATCGAGGTGGCCGGACCAGATCGCGACCTGCTCAAAGCCCCACTTGTAATACTGGTCACCCTTGCCTCCGATCTGCGGCGCCGGCCCTGGATCGTGATAGACCCAATAGTCGGACCCGTCTCGCTGATAGATTGTCAGATCGTCAGTCGAAAGCGAGAATGGAATCACTTGCCCCCATTCGGCGCCTAGGAACTCAGGATATCCGCCGATGATAATGTTGCCGGCTTGATCCTTGAACCATTCCAATGCAAGCGGCTGCCAGCGGTTGGGATCCTTGAGATCAGGATTCCCGGGGAAGTCCGGAAGTAGCGGGGGGTTGATCGGCTCGTAGAACTGGTTCTCGTATCCGCCGGCTTCGTTGGCGCCGTCGCTCAGGCCAAACGCCAAGATCGTAATCGCACAGCGGTTGCCGACCGCAGCCGGTGAGTCGCCGATGGTTCCCCAGTAATCCTTGTCATAGCCGAGCGTGTCCATCAGTGCGTCAAAGGAAGGTAATGATTGATCACTGCCGGGGGACTTGGCGAAGCGAGCCTGTAACACTCGGTAGGCCGCGAAGCTGATGGTCTCCTGGCGTGCAGCCTGAACGTCGTCTGCCGTCAGCTTCTCGTGGAAGATGACCTGATCGGCGTGGGAATCGTAGGCCGCCCATGCGTCCCACATTGCCGCCGAGACGTGATAGAGATTGCGGGCATGAACCGTCGGCCGCGCGTAATCGATCCGGATCGCGGACAGCAACTGCTCATTCCATTGACGCGCCACCGACTCTTCGCCGGGACCCGCCGTCGCTGTCGCAAACGACGCGCCGACGGTGAGCGCAATCACCGCGATCGCCATGACCTGAGCTAGCGGTCGTTGTCGTCGAGTAGACATGATCCTTCTCCTTACTGAAGATCGCAAATCGCCATACCCGAAAATGGTTCACTTCGGCCGCCGCGTTCGAGCGCGTCGCACGATGATGGCACGGCCCTCTCGGCCGTACTCGGCGATGTCATTGCTCGGCGCCGCCTTCTCCTCCATGCCGCGAGCATACCCTCACACCCCATCGCTGAGGCTGGTGGTCCCGCAGGCCACAGGCAGCCTCCCGGAGATCCGCCAGAAGCGAGGGGTCAGCTAAACGAGTTATATCAAGCTCTGTACCTAAGCCAAGCCTAAACCTGCAAAAAATGGGCAGTGCGACCGCCCGTTTTGTTGTTCCTGGCCATGTCAGACGAGGAATCAGTGGGAAATGCGGCCCCCTGCCATCGTCGCCGACTTCATGTTCACCACCATGCTTCTTCAAGCTTGGCTGGATCTAGTCCCACTCACGCGGTCTGCATCTCGAACCGAACAAAGCCCGCGGCCGCCCAGCCGCGCGCTGCTGCTATCCATGTTGAGCGCAGTTTCAGTGTGGGCTCGTTGTCAGCACGGTCGCCACTGCCAACAAGAATCGCATCGTGGGGGTGAGCATCGGCTGGGGATGCGCTTCTCACGTAGGGGTGCCCGGGGCTGATAACCCTCACCGGCGTTGGGTGCTGTCACGCTGGCGAAGGCTGCCGGGTTGGATGGCGTGGGATCGTCTAGTCTCTATAAGCGCCGCACGAACCGCCTTGATTCGCTCGCCCAGGATTCCGACGTTACACAAGTTCGTCCCGGCCGGGCGAAGATCGTTCGTCCGAGAACCCGATGCCGGATGCAGGCGGGAGCTGCACGGCGGATCGCTGACTGCAACCATGATGAACGGAGGGATCGAGGATGAGGATCACGCAACTTGTTTTGCTCGCTGCGGCGATGCTGTGGACGACGTTGGGCTCGAGCCCTACGGCGTGGGCTGATCAAACGGCCGGGGCATCGGCTGAAGGTAGTGTTGAGAAGGTCGCGCCGTACGACGAGGTCCTCGAGTCGGAAGGACTCTTTCGCCATCGGCACGCACGTCTCATGCGTCTGCATCAGTTGGCGATGGAGCATGGCCGCCTCGCGCGAGCCGGTGAAATTGAGCGGCTCATGGAGCATCTGGGCGAGGGCCATGTCAAATCGCTTCACGAGCGGCGCGCTCAAATGAATGAATTACAGAAGGCGCACGTTGACGAGCTGCTCAACGAGCATCGTGCGCGCTCCATGCACGTCAAAGCCGAACTGAAATCTCATGAGCGAACTGTGGAGCGACACCGTGAGGCTCGCGAGCATGAGGCAGAGCGCCGAGCGGAAGCGTCGGAACGCCACGTCGAGCGTCGACAGGAGCAACGAAAGGCTCATGCCCAGCGGCGAGACGAAGCAGTGAAAGATCATCGGGATGCCGATAAACGTCGCGCAAGTCACCACCATGAAGTTGCCGATGAACAGCACAAATCTCATCAGCGGCGCGCCACGAAGCGTGAGGGCGCTGCGAGTCGGCATCATGAGGCTCGACGCCTCCGTCGCGAGGGTCGGAATGAGGGTCCACATGATGGCGCGAGATCGAGCGATAAAGGTCAACACGATCGCCAGTTTGTGAAGCGTCCGCGCCGCGAAACTGACAAGCGGGTTGAGCGTCCCGATCAAGAGAGACGAGCTTCGCGCGTCTATCGAGGTCCTTCGCATCAAGAAGCGAAGGAACAGGCCAAGCGCACGATCAAGCCTGAAGATGCCGATCGTGAGTTTGAAAAACTGCGTCGTGAGATCAAGCGAAAGCGCTGACGCGAAGTTCCCAGCCGGGTCCATCAACCGAGCGGGTCTTCGGAGAACTCGATAATGACGGCCGCCAAGCATGGCGGCCGTTTTCTGCTGCGCCAACCACCCCTCGGACATGGTGCACGAGGCGGCAGAGGAACGCTTTAGCGTACAAAACAAAAAGCCGCGATGGATGATCGCGGCTTGGGGGAGATTCGGGATGCTGGAAAAACTTTACTGCTTGCGCACAAAGACGGCTTCGAAGTTCTTGAACTCCTTGCCGTCGGGTCCGACTTGCTGGCCGAGCACCGTGTGCCGATACGGATCGGACAGATCTAGCACGGACCAGCTTGTGATGAGTTTGCCCGTCACGGGATTTCGATGTTTGCCCATTTGGATCAGGGTCTTTTCCTCGGTGTTGTAGAAACCGGAGTTGACGGTCATCGTGGTGGATTGGTTCTCCAGCCAGGCGAATTGGTACTCGCCGTCGATGTTGTTGTAGCCGATGAACCCCACCGCCTCGAACGAGCCGAAGGGGCTTTCTGCTTCGACGGTTTCCTGTACGAAACGGCCATCGAGGATCCATTTTCGGCTGACGGTGCCGGTGAACTGCATCGGCTCGGCGTCGGGGGTCTCCCAGATCTTGACGTCGGCTGTGAAGTCGCCGATGAGCGCTTCGAGGTACTTATGATGCTCGCCGGGCGCGCCGGCCTTCATCCACGCTTCCATTTCGGGCGTCATCTCCATCTCGCCCTGGTCTTGGGCGATCGCAGTTGATTGACCACCAACCACAAAGCCGATGCGACCGGCGGCGAAGGCCAGCCACACGCCGTCCGGAGAGATGACGCCGAGCGGATCGCGGTACGCGACGGGGCCGAGCTGACGCACCGTGCCCACGTACTGCAAACGGGCCGTCACCTCGGGCGGCGCCCGCCCGCGTCCCTGCTCGCCGGCCTCGCCCGCCGCGATCCACTGGCAGAGGAGGGCTCCGATCGCCACGATGGGCGGAACGAAGCTGCGAGGGATGGTTTCCAGCCGTCGAATCGTCATGCGGCAAACTTGCCGACCTTTCGCCGCGGAGCAAGCATTTCACGAATCCGCCCTTCGTGCGGTTATACGTGTGAGTTGGATGGGTAGGGCCGTGGGCCCCGCCGAGCTAACGTTGCGAACGCGGAGGCGATGATGTCGTTGACCGTACGAACGGCCCTAAGGGTGCTCAGGGATGCCGTCTTCCTTGGCGCCATTTGCATCGGCGTACCGATTGTGCTGCTGGGCCATCTGAGCGTAGTCCTCACGAGCGTGGGCTCCCCGGCCTGACGATGCCGGGCACCGCACCCGCGGCTCGCGCAAGAGCCCCATGAAACCCTTTGGCCGGTTCATGCGTCTTATTAGGCAGAAGAAGCTAGAACGGGTTGGTGGCAGAGTTGAGGAAGACGATGATGATGAAGAAGACTCGGAGGATCGACAAAGTGGAAACGACCATAGATTCGCGAAGCGACGCTTTCCCGGTGCCCATTCTGCGCCCGGACGTTCGAGCTTACGCGGTAACCAGCGTAGTGGTCGCCTTTTTGCTGACGGTCTTCACGCTGGCCCTGCCCGCAGCCGCCTGAGGGACGCAAGAACCCGGGCTATCGGAAGGGCTGCCACTCCTCGTCGCCGGTGAGAGCACGCGCCGCCGACCTCGGATCCGCCTTCGGGGCTGTCGCCGGCTCCGTAGCGAGCGCGGCCGCCGCTCTCTGCTGCGTGGGTCCGTTGGCACTCACGCTCCTCGGCGTGAACGGGATGATTCTCGCTGCGGGGATCAAGCCGTACCGAGGCTATTTGTTGGGCGGCTCGTTCTTGTTGCTCGGCCTCGCTTTCTGGGTGATGCACCGACGCACCCGCGGTGCCGAGGTCGCATGTTCGACCCGAAGCACCACGATTACGCAGATCATCCTTTGGGGGTCGGTCTCGCTATGGATCGTCGCCCTGTTTTTGAATATTGCCACCGACCTGCAGTGGCTCTGAGCGGAGAGATCGAACCATGATGCGATCCGGCAGTTTCTTTTCTCTTGGCGTTGTCGGCGGTGCTCTGCTCCTTGGGCTTCCTTTGCCCTCAGGGGATGGGAGGAGTGCGGCTGAATCCCCCCTTGCTTTCCAGCCGGCAACTCCGGCCGACTACATCGGCCTCGATGAACACGCCGAGCCTCTGCGGGGCTCGTTTAACGCCGATAT
>JACZXL010000216.1 GCA_022571635.1 Planctomycetota bacterium | reverse complement strand
GAACGCATGCGCCAACGCCTCAACCGCACCACCAACACGTTCCTCGGCATCGAGCTGCCGATGACCGCCTGCATCTGCCAGATGCAGCCCACGATCCGCGCTGCCGACTTCGGCCGATACACCAACGAGCCGTCGCGCACCATCAGCGTCTATCTGGACCTGATCCACGATGCGATCGACCGGGCTGAGTCGGCGCGACAAGTCCACGCTGAACCCGGACCGCCTGTGGTCCAGGTTCCGTCACGACCAACGCCGCGCGCCGTCGATCCCGCTGCGATTCCGCGCTCCAAGGTCGCCCAGCGGGCCCGCATCAAGGTCGCGCCCAAGCCGACGACCGTTGTCGAGCCCAAACAGCCCAGCCGCGCATTGGAGCCCGATCAAAAGGGCGCACCGGTGCCCCTGGCCAAGTACGTCGATGCCCTGACCGAACTTCCAGCTGTGCGCTGCCCGGGCCACGAACTGGTCGAGCTCGGCGTTGACAAATCCGGTCGGATTCACGTGCTGGCCCGTGAGGCGCAGCTGCGCGAACTTCGCATCGTCGAAACCTGGGCCAAGGCGCACCGCGAGCTGATCGCCATGGCCTGTCCCGATCATCACTTCGACCCAGCGGGCAAGGTCGTGTCCCATGTGTTTACCGATACCCCGGCCACCGTCGCCGACCTCCACGCCAGCGATCTACACCTGCACGTCCTGACGCCGGTGATGGTCGAGGGCCGCCAAGGCTGGTACGCCGCCCCGCTGAACGCCCCGAAGCGCTGATCCTCCCCCCCGAACGACGCCCACGGATACCAATCCGTGGGTTTTATTTCCAATCACCCCCAATTACCGAGCAACGTAAGCAGATCCTTTACCCCGACAGCGCAATCGTCATCCAGATCGGCCGGGCAATCATCGCAATCACCACACGGACCCCAATTCCCCAGAAGAATCAATAGATCCTTCACGCCGACTGTCCCGTCACCATCCAGATCGCCGGGGGTATTCATTGGACAATCGGTCCAGCGGGCAATGAAGCCGACCGCCTCTCCGCCGGCTTCCAAGAGACCTCCGCCGACATAAAGCGCCGGCCCAGTGCCATCATCAAAGGGCGTAATCGCCTTCACGCTCCCGTTCAACTCATCAGTGACGACGATCCAGCTTGGACCGCCGGTCCATTGGAAGATAGGTTCCGGGCCGAACCCATTGTTTCCAGTGAGATAAAGCGCAGGACCTTCACCATAATCAAAGATCGCCATCGCTGAGATAACTCCGAAGAAGGCCTTTGGATCTTCATTGCCGAGGTTCGACCATTGTGATCCATCCCAACGTGCCGCATTGATGGCGGGTATACCCCCGGCTTCGAGGAATGACCCGCCGGCAAACACCGCCGGGCCGTTGCCGTCATCAAATGATTTCAGTGAAAAAACCCCCTCGTTCACGCCGGTCCCGACCAGTGACCATGATTTTCCGTCCCACTGGGCAATGCAACACCCGTCTGGATCACCGGCAATTCCGAAAATTCCCCCAGCAATGAGTCGCGGTCCTGATCCGTCGTCAAATACTTCAAGGGCGAGGACCATGCCCGATGGTGTATCGATTCCCGCTCCTACCACGGACCACGCCTCACCATCAAACTTCCAGACGCCGCCGGGTTCGTTGCCGATATCCGTCGCCGCGTAGATTGCAGGCCCAGTTCCGTCATCAAAGATCTCCAGATCACGCACCCTGTGGTTCAGCCCATCCCCAAGTGCCGACCAGTCGGTTCCATCCCACTTTGCGACGTTCTTTACGACTGTCTGGCCGGCTTGGATGAAATTTCCACCCACGATCAGCGAATCATGATCGCCATCATCAATGACGAGCAAAGCGCGTACGCTCACAGCGCCTTGCCCGGCCAGACCGCCGCTGACTTCCTGCCAAGTCTTGCCGTCCCAACGCGCCAGCCGTGAAGCGCTGCTGCCGCCGGCCGATATGAATAATCCCCCGGCATAGAGCGCTTCGCCGGCGCCGTCGTCATACGTGGTCAAGGCAAACACCGAAGCATTCATCCCGGGCTGCCCGATGCTCGGATCGATTCCAGCCACGCAGCCGCCCTCTTCACCGGCCATGGCCGCGATGCTGACCACCAAGACACCGATCAATCCCGCAATCGGTCGGCCCGTCTTTCGTAGATCATTCCAGATTGCCATCGCTGCTCCTACGCAAGGAAAGCCACGGGCGTCGTCATCACCACCACTATCAGGCCAATACGGTCCACAACCCGGTTCGGCTGCACCAATCGCCCCTGCGGATCAACAATCGAATGTCCGCCGCCCCACGATTTCATGCGTTGATCGGAGCGTCCAGGGCAAACAAGGCCGGTACGCCGCCCCGCTGAACGCCCCGAAGCGCTGATCCTTCCCCCCCGAACGACGCCCACGGATACCAATCCGTGGGTTCTAATCCGCGGACGTCCTGCTTATCACCCCCAATTACCGAGCAAGATAAGCAGATCAGTTACCCCTACGGTGCAGTCATCATCCAGATCGGCCGGGCAATCATCGCAATCATCACACGACCCCCAATTCCCCAGAAGAATCAGCAGATCCTTCACGCCGACTGTCCCATCCCCATCCAGATCGCCGGGAACATCTCCCGGGCAATCGATCCAGAAGGTGTAAGCAGATCCGGAATCTACTCCCGGGGCATCGTCTACGCTGGCCCCGACAACGACGTTGCCCGCGTGGAGTGCGACCATACGACCGAAGCCGTCACCGATCGATCCGTCAAATGCCGTCGGGTTGGCCACGAGCGTCCACAGGTCATCGCCTGTATTGTGAAAGATGTACGCTTCCCCGACATTGTTACCTTGGCCGTAGAAGGAGCCGATGAGCGCGATCTCGCCGTCGATGGAGACGGAGCTACCGAACCACTCCTGCGTCGCCGGGTCGTCAGCGATCAACATCTCGACCTCGAGCCAGGCACCCTCTGATCGGCGGACGACATAGGCCGCGCCAAAGTTCAGTGGGTGGTGGAATGGCGAGCCGATCAGCGCCGTGTCGCCTTGAAGGTCGAGAAAACGACCGTAGTGGTAACCCGTGTTCGCATCTGATGCCGTCAGCTTGTCAGTTTGCTGCCACAGATCCTCCGCGTCGCGCTCGAAGACGTAGACCGAGCCGGACGATGAGCCATGATCGTCGTCCTTGTACGCGCCCACGATAATAGTGTCACCGCTCACAGCGACATCGTGCCCGAAATCGTCGTTGGCGGCAGCGTCCGATGCTGTTAGCTTCGCCTCCTGTGTCCAGTTGTTCTTGGCGTCCCGAACGAACACGTATGCGGATCCACTGCTGCTGCCAGCATCGTCATTATTGTGGGCTGAAAGGATGACTGTGTCGCCGTCAAGATCAATGGCCCAACCGGCATGGTCCAGCGCTGCTCCATCATTTGCCAGCAGCTTTGCCTGCTGGACCCAAGTGTCACCTTCCCGAACGAAGACGTAACCGGCACCGGCGTCGAAGCCTCTATCATCGTCGCCGTTGGCGCCGACGACAATCGTGTCTCCGCTCACTGCTACAGAGCGGCCGAATACATCCTCCGAACCGCCGTCCGCGGGAACGATCTTGAAGATCTCGCTCCAAACACCTTGGTTGTCGAGAACGAACACATAGACCGCGCCTGAATTGAAGCCGTGATCATCGTCCCAGATGGCGCCGATGGCCATGACATCGCCGTCGATCGCGCCGGAAAGTCCGAACACATCGCCTGAGGTGCCGTCTGATGCCACGAGCCTGGGTCCAGCTTCGAATGAGCACTGCGCGTCGGCTGCAAACGCAACGAAGCTCGACGTGATGAACGAAAGCAACAAGAGAGCGGGTCGGATCAGCGCGGAGCCGGGAGAGGATGCCCGGATGTATAGGCTTGTCATAACTACCATGATCAGCGCAAGACACTCACCTGTCGCATTATATTGTAAAAGCGTATCTTTTCTTGATTCAACGTGAACTACCGCCAAGAGTTGTACCGGGTTCTATCTCAACTTGTGGAATCGCCTCAGGACCGCCGGCCGAGACCTGCCGAATTGATGTGGGTCATGCGCCACATGGTGCAAACCCGCTGGCCGCTACGCAAAGCCTGGCACGTCCAATCTGGGATGCAAGTCGAATCGCCACGATTTCTGCCGATCGATTCTCCTAAAGCGTTTGTTGCAACACCCGCTCCCAATTTCTCCAGGAAAAACCCTGGAGGTCGTCGTCCGACCAACTTTTACAGCGCAGGGCATCGAGCAATGTGCCGTACTTGCGGGGGTGATCCAGATCGACGGGTAGGGCGTTGGCTGGGAAACCGCCATCGGCGTCGGAGCCTAATCCCACACCTTTGCGATGGCCCATTAGGTCACATACATGCTGCACGTGGGCGACGCAATCGTCGATGGTTGCTCGGCCATCGGGGACGAGGAACTTGGAGAACAGGTTCAGGCCGATGACGCCGCCGCGTTCGCCGATCGCTATAATATGATCATCGCGCAGGTGTCGCTGATTGTCGCCGGTGATAGCTCGGCAATTAGAGCGCGTGGCAACGATGGGACCGCGCGCGTGTTCCAACAGCCCATCCAAGGCTTCGTCGGCCAAATGCGAGGCGTCGTGAATGATGCCCAAGTCATCAAGCGCGGCGACGAGTTCGACCCCTTGGGCCGACAACGGCCCGGGCTTGGCGTTGCCGCCGGCGTAGCGCGTCCCCATCGACCAGGTCAATCCCACCAAACGCACACCGTAGTCGTACCACTGCTGGGCATGTTGCGGTGAGCGAATCGGATCAGCGCCTTCCATCAATAGCACAATTTTGGGTAAAGCCGCGTCGCGCTCAAGATCAGTGCGCCCCCGGATGATGCTCAAGTCGCTCGCCTTTGCCAACTCTTGATATACCTCGATCTGACACAGACCCGCCTGCTCAGCGGCGTCCAAATCATCACTTGAGGGATACCGGCACGGATGCTCCCACCCGTGAGCGTCCGCTTCGGGTATAGGGCCCGGGGCAGAGAAGATCGTGGCGAAGACGAGATCGACGCCGGCTTCTCGCAGGGCGGGCAGACTGATGCACGCCTGATCGGGGTCCTGACACGGTGTGCGAAGGTCGCGGCCATCCAAGGCCATGTACGCCAGATCGAGATGTGCGTCGAGCCACGGCAAGGGGGCAAGCCTAGCCTGGATGATTCATCACCACAGAGGCACAGAGGGCACAGAGGCTTAACACAGAGGAAATCATGGGTAATCGCGTTGGGGATGTCGCAGCACAGGTCGCGCACAGGTTGGCAGGGCCCACGTCCAATCAGCCTCGAATATCGCTTCTTCTCTGTGTTCTCTGTGCCTCAGTGGTGAATCCTCCGGGTTAGTGGATTGTGGTTGGGGCTGGCCGCGGCGACAATGAGCTGATGGCCGACGCGATGGATCGAAATGTTGAGAAGATCATCGTCTGGGAGGAAGAGTTCATCTCCGAGCCGATCGAGCCGGAGCCGGGGTCGTTTTCGACGGAGCTCATGGCCCGCGGATTGGCGGCGTTGCCGGGGGCGTTCACCTGGCGCGGCCGGCGGTATGAGGTAATCGAGTGTCTGGACCATTTCAAGGAGTCAGCCCCGGAAGGGGGTAAGGCTGGAGGCGAGCGATACCTTCGCCGGCAGGTGTTCATCGTCGGGTTGGATACCGGCCAGCGAGCCAAGCTATACATCCAGCGGCACGCCCCACGGGGGGCCTCGGGGCGGGTGTCGAAGCAGCGGTGGTACCTCTACAGCATTAGCAGCAACGCGCAAGATGAGTAACGGCCGGAGTTTTCGTTGCCTCCACCCTTAGCCGGGAGTACCGTACAGACCTATGCAGGCCCCCCCGATCACGATGGTGGAAGCGCGGGTCGCCGCTGAGGGCCAAGCCGGCTCGACGCAACGGCGGCTGGTGGCGGTGGTGGTCATGTTCGCCGCCGCAACCATCCTCGGCCTCGCTGCGTATCTGGAGCCATCGCCCACCGGGATCGGCACCCATACCCAGTTGCCGGCCATGCCGACCTGCGGCTGGATTGTGACGATGGACCTGCCCTGCCCCACGTGCGGGATGACCACGGCGTTCGCTCATGCCGCCAACGGCAACCTGCTCGCGGCGCTTGGGGCCCAGCCGTTGGGGGCGGTCCTGGCCTTGGCTACGGCCATGACGCTGCTCGTGGCGGGTTACGCTGCGTTCACCGGCTCGCGGGTGGGATCGATCTTCGCCTCCCTGTGGGGTCGAAGGGCAGCGTGGATTCTTGCGGCCGGCGCGACAGGCGCCTGGGTCTACAAAGTCCTCGTATATAAGGGACTCTTAGGATGGTGATATCGCGCTGGGCACTGATGGGACTGATCGCGTTCACCGGCTCATGGCTGGGCGGATGTGAGGCGGCCAGCCTGTTTGGCGGCATGGCCCAGAACTTCGAGTACTCCAAGCAGATCGAGGTCCTTTC
>JACZXL010000022.1 GCA_022571635.1 Planctomycetota bacterium | reverse complement strand
CGCAGTTCGTCGCGGAGGCAGCCGGCGCGGGCTTCGATGGCCTGATCGTCCCCGATATCGACATCGATTCGGCCGAGGCTATTCGCAAGCCGGCGCAGGATCGGGCGATCTCCTTCAGCCTCCTGATCGCCCCGACGACGCCTGAGGATCGCATCGGACGGATCACGGCGCTGTGCAGCGGGTTCGTGTATCTCTTGGCACGGGTCGGCATCACGGGCGAGCGAGAGGACGTCCCGGACCTCACGGCTCGGGTCCAGGCCGTGCGCCGACACACCGATCTGCCGATCACGGTGGGGTTCGGCATCTCCAAACCCCAGCACGTGGCGGCGGTGACGGCGTCGGCGGACGCGGCGATTGTGGGCTCGGCGCTTGTCCGCCGCATGGGACAAGCCAAGGATCCAGTCGCGGCCGCCGCTTCGTTCATCAGCGAGTTGGCGGGGAGCCTGAGTCCGGCATCGCCCCGCTGAACCGCGGTGGCGGCGCCGTAAGTTATCCACATTCCCTGGGGGTTGAGGTTCCGATCTTTGTGACATACACCCAATATCTTGGGCCGCGACCGGGCCCGCTTGCGACCCGCCGCAGGTTCGGCATACTGCACGCTGCGTTGGGCAATCTTGTTTCTTGAGCGTCCAATTCCGAGGAGACCCGATGACCGCTTCGCGTACGAACCACTCGCCTGCCGACGCCGAATGGATCCACGACATGGAATCCGAAGATCAAAAGTTGACGACCGACGTCTTTGGCTCGCTCACCTTTACCGGCGATGTGATGCTCAAGCGTCTGTCCGAGGACGTCTACAAGAAGCTGCAACAGACCATGCAACAAGGTTTGCCGCTGGACCCGGCGATCGCCAACACCGTGGCGGAGGCGATGAAGGAATGGGCCCTGGAGCACGGTTGCACGCACTATTGCCATTGGTTCCAACCACTGACCGGCTCGACGGCTGAGAAGCACGATGCGTTCTTGAGCCCCGACGGCAACGGCCGAGCGATCGCGCGATTCTCCGGCGAGCAACTGATCCGAGGCGAGCCGGACGCCAGCTCGTTCCCCTCCGGCGGCATCCGCGATACGTATGAAGCGCGAGGCTACACGGCATGGGACGCGACGAGCCCAGCGTTCATTCTTCGCACGGGCGGGCATTCGACGTTGTGCATCCCCACCGCTTTCGTGTCGTGGACGGGTGAGGCCCTGGACAAGAAGACCCCCCTGCTGCGATCGATTCACGCCGTTTCCAAGCACGCCATGCGCATTTTGCGAATCTTCGGCACCGACAAGGGTGTGTCGCAGGTCATCACGACGCTTGGCTCGGAGCAGGAGTATTTTCTGATCGACCAGGCGTTCTACAACCGTCGTCCCGATCTACAGATCTGCGGGCGCACGGTCATCGGCGCTCCGTCGCCCAAGGGCCATCAGCTCGATGATCACTACTTCGGCGCGATTCCCGAGCGGGTGATGGCGTTCATGTCGGAGGTCGAGCGCCGGCTGTACGAGCTGGGTGTCCCGGTGATGACCCGCCACAACGAGGTCGCGCCGGGGCAGTATGAGATCGCGCCGTTCTTTGAGAACGCCAACGTGGCCACCGACCATCAAATGCTGATGATGCACATACTGAGGTCATGTGCGCCGCATCACGGGCTGGCGTGTCTGTTGCACGAGAAGCCGTTTGCCGGCATCAACGGCTCCGGAAAGCACAACAACTGGTCGCTGGCGACGGATACGGGCGTGAACCTGCTTGATCCGCAAGAAGAAACACACACGAACATGCAATTCTTGGTGTTTGTGGCGGCGGTGCTCCGGGCTGTGGACCTGCACGCCGATCTGATCCGGGCGGCCGTCGCCAGTGCGGGCAACGATCACCGGCTGGGGATGAACGAGGCGCCGCCGGCGATTATCTCTGTATTCCTCGGCGACATGCTCAACGATATCTTCGATCAACTGGAGCGCGGCGAGACGACATCGACGAAGAAGGGTGGCAAGCTCGATCTGGGCGCACACACCCTGCCCCAGATCCCCCGCCACAGCAGCGATCGCAATCGCACGAGCCCGTTCGCATTCACCGGCAACAAGTTCGAGGTGCGGACGGTTGGCGCTAGCGCTTCCGTCGCCTGGCCCAATACGGTGCTCAACACCATCGTCGCGGAATCACTGGACTTCATGGCCGGCGAACTTCAGAAGAAGGCCGGCGAGGACCCCACGCCGCCCAAGCTCGAAGCGGCGGTCAAGTCGGTTCTCAAGGACGTCGTGCAACGGCACCGGCGGGTGGTGTTCGATGGTGATAGCTACGACCCCAAGTGGCATGAGGAGGCCAAGAAGCGCGGCCTGCCCCATCTGCGGACGACGGTCGACGCGCTGGCGGCCTTGAAGACCACCGAAGCCCTGAATCTGTTCGCCAAGTACGGCGTGCTGAACAATCGTGAGTTGCGAGCGCGCGTCGATGTGCTGCAAGAGCAATACAACACCACCGTGGGGATCGAGGCCCGCACGATGATCTCCATGATCAATAAGCACGTGCTGCCCGCGGCGCTGCGATCTCAGACGGAACTGGCCGAGTCGGTGGCGGCGACGCAGGCGGTCGGGGTCGAGTGCGATGCGACACGAGCCCAACTGCAGGAGCGGGTGGAGATGATCACGGAGCTGCTCGCGGCCACCGAGGCCGGTCGCGAGGCGGAGGCCCATACGCTCTCGAGCGCGGACCGCCAGGGGAAGCACATCCGCGACAAACTGGTCCCGGCCATGGCGCGGGCTCGGGCGGCCGCAGATGCGTTGGAGATGGTCACCCCGGACGATCTCTGGACGCTGCCGACCTATACCGAGATGCTCTTCATGCGGTGAGTGCCCTAGGGCACCGCGCCGCGGTTGGTTCGCCCCGCTGGTTGTGATACCTTGGTGGGTCGTCCCCGCCAGCGCGGGCAACCTCCAAGACGGAAAGAGAATCCATGGCTGATGCGCCCGCCACTGCCGATGCAACCTCCGAAGTCGTTGATGACGTCACCATTGAAGACATCGGACCGGCTAGGAAACGGCTGACGATCACCATCCCCCCCGAAACGATCGCCGAGAAGCTCGAGGATTCGGTGGACACGCTGGCGGCGAGCACCTCCCTGCCCGGATTCCGCAAAGGCAAGGCGCCGCGAAAGCTGTTGGAGCGGCGATTCGGCGCTGCGGTCCGAAAGGAAACCAAGAACCAGCTTCTAGCCGATGCCTACGCCAAGGCGATTGAGGACAAGTCAATCCAGGCGGTCGGCGACCCGGAGCCGGTCACCCCCGCCGATGAACTTGAGCTGCAAGAGGGTAAGCCGCTCACCTTCATCGTTGAGATCGAGGTCGTGCCTGAGTTTGACCTTCCGAACCTACAAGGCATCGAGATCAAGAAACCCGAATTCGAGGTGACTGACGACGATATCGAAACCGAGCTGACCAGGCAGCGGGCGATGATGGGGAATGCGGTGAAGATCGAAGGGGACTTCGTCGCCGACGACCTGATTGCCGGTCGGGTCACGATAACGAAAGACGGTGAGGCCGAACCACTGATCAAGGACGAGTTCACGATCGTCGCAGTTCCCGGCGACGACGATGGTGGTCGCGGCCCGATTCTTGGGATCATGATCCAAGGTCTGGCTGATCTCATCAAAGGCACGCGGATCGGCGATACCCTCACCGTGCAGACCACCGGGCCGGAGGCGCACGAACGAGAAGAGGTGCGTGGGGCGAAGCTGACGATCGAATTGAAACTCACCGCCGCGGAGCGCATCGACCCGGCCTCGATTCAGCAGGTGGTCGACGGGTATGGCGTCGGTAGCGAGCAGAACCTTAAAGAGCAGATACGACTGGCGGTACAGCGTCGCAGCGAACAAGACCAAGCCTCCGCCATGCGGGAGCAGGTTTACGATTATCTGCTGGGGGCGGTGGAACTTGAGCTGCCCCAGAAGCTGTCGGCGGCGCAGGTGGCGCGCAACCTGGAACGGCACCGCATCGAGCTGTTGGAGCAGGGGCTCATGCCGCCGCAAGTCGAGGCGCGTCTCGCCGAGATTCGGGCTGACTCCGAGACACAGACGCGCGATCGCCTCAAGCTGTTGTTCATCCTGCGTCGACTTGCCGACCACTTCCAGATCGAGGTGTCGGAACAGGAGGTCAACGGGCGGATCGCGTCGATCGCTGCGCATCGCGGGCTACGGCCTGACCAGGTCCGCGCCGAACTGACCCAGATGGGTCGGCTCGGTGAGGTCGGCCATGTGATCCGCCAGCAGAAAGCCGCCGACCGGGTCATCGCCGAAGCCAAGGTGACCGGCATCCCGGCCGCAGACTGGCGGGCTGAACGTGCCGATGCCGCGAGCAAGGGCAAGGGCAATTCCGAGACCGCGGGCAAACCGAAGAAGACGACCGGCGCGAAGGATGCCTCGCCCAAGACCCGGACCAAGAAGAAGACCGGGGGCAGCCGAAAAAACTAACCGCCGTCCGGGTCCCCACGGCGTCGCGCATGGCGTAGAGTTTCAGCATGAACGTCGGCGTGCAGCGATCGGTCGTCCTGGCTCAGGCCGCTGAGGATCTCTTCGGTCAAGTGCTGCCGTGGCTCATAATGCTGCTCGTCGGCGTCGTTGTTGGCGCTGCGGGAATCTATTTGGTGCGGCGAATGCTCCAGGGCGGTCACGGCGCGCCTGGCGAAGGCTTCACGCTGGACGAGTTGCGCCGGATGCGTGCGGCCGGTCAGCTCAGCGACGAGGAATTCGAGCGGGCCAAGGCGCTGATAATCGGACGCGTGGGCGGTTCCGCCTCGGCTCCGAATGAGATCGGACCTCACGACGATGATCGCGAACCGCGTGGATAGCGGGTTTCCGAAGTACTCGCTATTTATCGAGTTAGGGGGATTTGACCGGCCGACCGAGAATCGCCGACCTGCCTTTAGACGCTGCGGGCGTAGCCCGATACACTAGGGTTGGAGTAGCGCCTGGCTATAGCATGGGCTGTGGTCATCGTGTGTCGGCACGTCCCGAGTCACAGATGAGCGATTCAGCGCAGTTCGATCCGCAACATCGTCCGGAGCCGCTCGACGCAGCCGGCTCCGGCGGCGGTCGCCGTGGCTCGTCCTCGTCCAAGGGAAGCGGGTCAGGCCCCGGCTTCGGGGGCGGCGGTAGTCGAGCCTCCGGCGGCGGTGGCAGCGGCGACGGTGGAGACAGTGGATTCCGTGGCCGCAAGGTCACCACCTGCTCCTTCTGCGGAAAGACTTCCCGTGAAGTCGGGCCCATGGTCGAAGGGCCCAACGACATCTACATCTGCTCCAACTGCACCGATCTCTGTCAGAACATCTTCCGGCAGGAGCGCCGTCGAGTCAGCAGCGCTCGGCCGCTGTTTACCGCGATCCCCGCGCCGCGACAGATCAAGGAGTTCCTCGATCAGTACGTCATCGGCCAGATCCACGCCAAGAAAGCGCTCGCGGTGGCGGTGCACAACCACTACAAGCGGCTGACCCAGATCGATAACGAGGACGCCGCCGTCGAGCTGGATAAGTCCAATGTTCTGCTCATCGGCCCGACCGGCACCGGCAAGACGCTGCTGGCCAAGACGTTGTCCCGAATCCTCAACGTGCCCTTCGCCATCGGCGACGCCACCACGCTCACCGAAGCCGGCTACGTCGGAGAAGACGTCGAGAACTTGCTGCTGAAGCTGCTCCAGGCCGCTGATTACGACCGCGAAGCGGCCCAGCGCGGCATCATCTACATCGACGAGATCGACAAGATTGGCAAGACCTCCCAGAACGTCTCGATCACGCGGGACGTCTCCGGCGAAGGCGTGCAGCAGTCCCTGCTGAAGATGCTCGAGGGCGTCATCGCCAACGTGCCGCCGCAGGGCGGACGCAAGCATCCGGAACAGCAATACATCCAGATGGACACCACCCACATCCTGTTCATCTGTGGGGGATCGTTCACCGGCATCGACGACATTGTTCGCAAGCGCATCGGCCGGCGTCGCATCGGCTTCGTCGAGGGGTCCGCCGCCGTGCAGACCGAGCAACAGCAGCTCAGCGAGATTCTGGCTCAGATCACGCCCGAGGACGTCCTGGAGTTCGGGCTGATTCCCGAGCTGGTCGGTCGCCTGCCCATCATCTGCCCGCTGATGCCGCTGGCCCAGGACGCGATGGTGCAGATTCTGACCGAACCCAAGAACGCACTCATCAAGCAGTACCAGCACCTGTTCTCCCTGGAGGGAGCCCAACTGGAGTTCACCGACGATGCGCTGGAGTGCATTGCCGATCGGGCGATGAAGCGCAAGACCGGGGCACGAGCCCTCCGGGCCGTCGTCGATGAATTCATGCTGGACGTCATGTATGAGCTGCCCGAGGTGGATTCGGAGGGCGTCAGCTATGTGATCGACGCCGAGGCGATCGAGAACAACCTCAATTTGGCCGAGCTTCCGCAACGCAAGGCCAAGGAATCGGCCTAACTCCGGCCCATCCCCGGCAATCGTGTCCCTTGTCGTTACCGGTCTTTGAGATCCGGACTCAACGCCCGCCAAAGCCTGCATCCTTGCCTTGGGCGACGCCCCCTCTATACTGCCCGGCCAAAGTCTTACCGGAACGTTGAGGACGGCCTGATGCCACGTGTTTGCTACTTTACCGGCGCCCATACGAAAAAGGGCAACAAACTGCGCCATCGTGGTCGGGCCAAGTACCTCGGCGGTATCGGCACGAAGGTCACGTCCTGCACCCGCCGGGCTTTCAAGCCCAATCTTCAGTCGGTGACGGCCGTGGTCGGCGGGTGTACCAAGCGCATCCAAGTCTCGACGCGGGCCATCCGCCAGGGCCTCGTGGTGAAGCCGCTCAAGCGGAAATACGCCTATACGCGTCCGCAGAAGCAGGCCCAATCGTCCTGAGAAACGGGCGGCGCCGGCCCATCTGGGGCCGGGTAGAACGACACGCCAGTCAGTTTGGGCCGGACAGCGAACTGAGGTCGGCGATGGCGATTGAAACTATTGTGCGGAAAATCGCAGACTCGATTTGACCTCGCCCCTAGAGGGCGTACCGTTTTCCTTAGATTTGGTCGCGCGCAAATGCCAGGGGAAAGACATCCAGCTACGCCAGCTCAGACTGGGACAACGCAGCCGGAAAGACCCAAAACCGCGGTCCGCGCGACCCGATCCCACACCAGCACCGATTTTTCCGGGTGGCCGAAGCGCCGTGACGTGAGGGCTACAGGGTCACGAGTCGTTGATTTTACGGCCACGTGGAGTGAATCGGGCTGAGCGGTCGGAATGGCTGATTTCGGGGGGCCGGTGCCAGCCGAATGCGGCGCCGATCAGGCGGTCTTGAGGAAGGATTCCCCTGCGTGCCCAGCCGGTTTGATCAATCCGACGTTGACAAAGTTCGTGATGCCACGGATCTCGTCGCGCTGATCGCAGAACAGGTCGCATTGCAACCCAAAGGGCGCGAACACGTCGGCCTCTGCCCGTTCCATGATGACCACACGCCGTCGCTGACGGTGGTGACCCATAAAGACAACGCCTTTTACAAATGTCACTCCTGCGGCGCAGCCGGCAACGCTTTCAACTTCGTGATGGACTATCACAAGATGAGCTTCCCGGAGGCGTTGCGTCACCTCGCCGAGCGAGCGGGCATACAACTCAGCGCACGACACGCTCGCACCGGCGACGACTCAGGGACGTCCGCCGCCGCGCTCCGCAAAGCCAATGCAATGGCGGCGTCGTTCTTCCGAAAGATGCTTCAAGACCGCGAGCATGGCGCGGCGACCCGGTCGGTGATCTGTGATCGACGGATCGACGATACGATGGTCGAGGCATTTGGGCTCGGGGCCGCACCCCCCGAGTGGGACGCGCTTCTTCGCTTTGCCAAAGCTCGCAGCGTGAGCGTCGATACCATGGCGGACGCCGGGCTCCTCAAGCCGCGGTCTCAGGCTGACGGTCATTACGACGCATTTCGCAATCGGCTCATCTTCCCCATCTGCGACGAGCTTGGTCGGCCCATCGCCTTCGGTGGACGGCAACTCGATCCCGCAGATGAGCCCAAGTACCTCAATAGCGCTGAAAGTTCGATCTTCCACAAGTCTCGAACCCTTTACGGCTTGCATCTGGCGAAACGTGCGATCATCGACTCCAAACAAGCGATCGTGGCCGAGGGATACACCGATGTCATCGCCTGCCATCAGGCCGGACTTGACAACGTCGTCGGGACGCTGGGCACAGCGCTGACCCGCGAGCACGTCCGACTGCTCAAGCGGCTGTGCGATGTTGTCGTCTTGCTCTTTGATGGTGACGCCGCCGGACAGCGCGCCGCAGATCGAGCGGTCGAGCTTTTCTTCGCTGAGTCGGTTGACATCAAGATCTGCATTCTTCCCGACGGGAGCGATCCGGACGACGTCCTGAGGCAGGATGCGGGGATCGATCGCCTACGGAACGACATAACTGCGGCCGAAGATGCCCTCCCCTATATGACAAACCAGTTCCGTCGCGAGCTGAGGCGGACTGACGGCGCCGCGGCCAAGTACCGATGCCTCGAACGGTTCATGACCAAACTCGTCGACCTCGGTTGGCACCACATGCCGGGCGTTCGCAAACGGCAGACGTCGGCTGACCTTTCCCACTGGCTCGGTGTTTCCATCGATGACATTGAGGGCGCTCTGCCGCGACAACGACGGTCATTCTCAACCGCCGTTGCCACAGGCCCATCGACTGACGAACCGAGCGTTTCTCAAGAACCCGTTGCTGCCGTCGCCCCCGCCCGATACCGAGCCGAGCGCGACCTGCTCGCCCTGTTGATCCACAGCCCGGGTTTACGCGCGCAGACGGTCACCGCGATAGACGGCGGGCTCGTCACCGTGACCAAGCGGTTCAATGCGGCTGCGTTCCACGACCCAGGCGTGCAGCGCGTCGCCGAAGCTGTGTTCGGTCGGCTTGAGACTGATTCAGATTTCACCGTCCAGGACCTGATGGGCGAACTACAATCGCCGGATGACCGTCGCCTCGTGAGCGACCTTTACGAGCAGGCTCAAGTACACGCCGACCACACAGCGGCGCCCAGCGCCGCCGAACGGTTGCAAGCCGCCTGCGCCGCTCTCAGCAAAGTCCAAGGCGACGAAAGCTATCGGGAGGACTTGGCCGCGTATCGTCGTGACACAAGAGACACCGCCGATGCTGACGCTCTTCGCGAGCAGATCAACAAGCGACGTAAACAAGGAGACCTCCCCGCGGCGATGCCGTTGAGAGTACGTTCATAATTCCGTAGACGATCGAGTTTCGTATAGAAATATTTTCTTGAAGAATTGAGATCGATGGAGCAAAAGCAGTGATTCAGGTACTTCCGCAAATGCATCCGACCCTGCGTGAACTCATCCAGATCAGCGCCAAGCGCAAGTGGATCAGCTACGAAGAGCTGAACACGGCCCTTCCGGATGAGATGGTCGATCCGGAAAAGCTCGACGAGCTGATGGTCGTCATCGAGAGCCTCGGCGTGCGCTTCATCGATGAGTATGAAGTCCGCCGATGCAAGTACGAGCCGTTCCAGGCGCCGTTGCAGACGAATCTCAAGTTCAAGCGGGACGACCCGAAACGGGGCAGGGCCGCCCCCAAGGTCCGCATCGAGGAAGAAGAGCCCCGGGACGAGGAGCAGAGGCCGGGGTTCGGCGACGCCGAGCAGCACGCGCCGGAGGAACTGCTC
Organism: Planctomycetota bacterium; assembly: GCA_022571635.1. Taxonomy (GTDB): domain Bacteria; phylum Planctomycetota; class Phycisphaerae; order Phycisphaerales; family SM1A02; genus JADFNO01. The sequence goes on along the minus strand of JACZXL010000022.1, from coordinate 12,865 downwards.
GACGAAGCGGAGGCCCGGGCGGTTATCGAGGAGGCGATCGCCGACAGCGGATCGAAACGCATCGACGATCCGATCCGCATGTACCTCACGCAGATGGGGACGATTCCGCTGCTGACGCGTGAGCAGGAAATCAGGCTGGCCAAGAAGATCGAAACGACGCGGATGATGTTCCGACGGCGCGTCCTGGAATCGGACTACGCCTCGTCTCAAGCGGTTGACATCCTTCACCAAGTCCACGAGGGAAGTCTGCCGTTCGACCGAACCATGCGAATCTCCACGGCCGAGGAAAACGCCAAGGACAAGATTGCCTTTCGGATTCCCGTGAATCTCGCCACGGTCCGGCAATTGCTCGAGCTCAATCGCCGAGACTGGGACCGACTGGCCGCCGAAGCGCCGGCGGCGGCGACGAAACAGCGCCGACGAGACGCGATGACGGCCCGCCGGCGCAAGATCGCCACGCTGCTCGAAGAATGCTGCCTGCGGACGGGAAGAATCCAGCCTCTTTTCCGCAGGCTCCAGGGGCACAACAAGAAGATCAGGCAGCTCAAACGCGATCTGCAGCGGGCCGAGAAGTATCCCGACAAGTACGATCCTGAAGATGTCTACGTGATGAGCGAGGAGATCGACGGCCTGCGCAGTCTCGTGCTCGAGACCGCCGAGGATCTCGAACAGCGCGTCAAGGACATCGAAACCGTCTTCAACGAGTACGAGCTCGCCAAGCGCGATCTCTCGGGCGGGAACCTTCGACTTGTCGTGTCCATTGCCAAGAAATATCGCAACCGCGGACTGCCGTTCCTGGACATCATTCAGGAAGGCAACACCGGCCTGATGCGGGCCGTGGACAAGTACGAATACAAGCGGGGTTACAAGTTCTCAACCTATGCCACGTGGTGGATCCGCCAGGCGATTACCCGGGCCATCGCCGATCACGCCCGGACGATTCGCGTGCCCGTGCACATGATCGAGACGATGTCCAAGCTGCGGACGATCCAAAAGCACCTGCAGCAGGAGCTGGGCCGCGAACCCACGATCGGCGAACTGGCCGAGCGAGCCGAAATGGCCGTGGACGAGACCCGCCGCGTGATGAAGATCGCCCGACATCCCATCAGCCTCGATCGGCCGGTCGGCGAATCCGAGGACTCGCAGTTCGGCGACTTCATCGAAGACGAGCGACAAGAGGCCCCCGCCGAGACCGCGACCAGCGAGATGCTGCGGGTCCGCATCCATGACGTGCTCAAGACCCTGACCTATCGTGAGCGCGAGATTCTCAAACTTCGGTACGGCATCGGTGACGGCTATACCTATACGCTCGAAGAAGTCGGCCGAATCTTCAAGGTCACCCGCGAGCGCGTTCGTCAAGTCGAATCCAAAGCGATCCGCAAGTTGCAGCATCCGGTGCGCCGCCGGCGCTTGGCGAGCTTTCTCTCGGGGCCAACCGAACCAACAACGTAAGAAGTTGCGCGCAGCCGCGCACTAGCGACATTCCTGCAGCGAGACGCAAATCGTCTCGCTGTTTTCTTTGTGCGACTGGCATGTTGTTTTTAGCGAACCGCAGCGCGCCGGAGAGCGAATAGATACATAGACAGATTTCGCCAAAGTGGGCGCCGGTCGGGGAGGCTCAAACAACGCCGGCCAGGCAATCGTCCGCCCGCCGCCAAAGGGGGACGGTACTCGCCGGCCATTTGCTGGGCTTGATCCCCGACCGGGACAGCCCACCTTGGTGAATGCTCACACCATCGCGTGGTTGGTTTATCATCACCCGGCTATGCCGAGCGATGTGTTGCTGCTGTACGACGAGGCGATGCTGGCGCACGATCCGCACCCCGATCATCCCGAGCGGCCGGATCGGCTTCGTGCCGTTCGTGATGCGCTGCAACAACAACCGGTTCCGGGAACGCGCTGGGGCGTTGGGCCGCCGGCCGAGCGCGAAGCGATCGCGCGCGTTCACAGCGCCGCGCATATCGATCGAATCGAGTCGCTTCGTGGCCAAACGGCGGCTCTGGACGTCGATACCGCCGTCTCGCCGGGAAGTGTTCAGGCGGCGCATCTCGCGGCGGGAGCGGCGATCGACGCGGTGACCGCGGTCGTGGATGGCCGGGCTGCACGCGCGTTTGCCTTGGTTCGACCGCCGGGACATCACGCCGAGCACAACCGCGCGATGGGGTTCTGCCTGTTCAACAACATCGCCATCGCCGCCGCCCATGCCCGAGCCAAACTTGGCTGCGAGCGCATCTTGATCGTGGATTGGGACGTCCACCACGGCAACGGTACGCAGCAGGCGTTCTACCGCGATTCGAACGTCTTGTTCTTCAGTACGCACCAATCCCCCTTCTATCCTGGAACCGGCGCCGTAGATGAAACCGGCGCGGACGATGGCATTGGGTACACGGTGAACGTCCCCCTCCCGCCGGGTCTGGGGGACGCTGCGTATCGCGCGATCTTCGCCCAGCTTCTCATTCCAATCGCCGATTCGTTCGCACCCGATCTGGTGTTGGTCTCAGCCGGCTTCGATTCGCATCGTAATGATCCGATCGGCGGCATGATGGTGACCGAGCAAGGGTTTGCCTCGCTCTGCGCGGTCGTTCGTGACATCGCTGATCGTCATGCGAACGGCCGGCTCGCGCTCATCCTCGAAGGCGGCTACGATCTGGCGGCGCTGGCGGGCAGTGTCCGCGCCTGTGTCGAGATTCTGGCGGGATCAGCCGCGCGGCCGCCGAATGACCGGTGCGACCCGCGATCGGACACGGTCGTCGATCTCGTGCGTCGTGTTCACGCCGGCACTTGGCCGCTGTGATCCAGCGCGTTGCGAAGTCGTCCGCACGGACGTATCCTCGGCCGTCGAATCGAAGCAGACCCCACTAACAAGGAGATGGATGTAATGCGTCATGATCGAATCGTCAAGGGGACGGTGCTTGGTACGGCTGTTATCTTCGGACTCGCGATCGGTGGCTGCCAAAGTTCCGGGGGCCGTGTACAGCTCGGCTATGAGGTCTTCGCCGATCCACAACTGATGGACGTGGATGTACAAGAGATCCTTGACCAGGCCGAAGCCGCGGCGAAGACCGAGCAATCGCTGTTGCGCGTCGATGCCGCCGGAACAGTGCAGACCTGTCGAATGCACATGATCGTGGTGGATCGTTTTGGTCTCGTCATTGGTCGACGTTCCATGCCGGATGCCTGGGCGGGAAGTGTCTCGGTCGCTGAGTCCAAGGCCTTTACCGCGGTGGCGTTCAGTAGTGATGAAAACGCGCTGACCTCGCGCAGTATCGGCGCGCTATCGCAGCCAGGCGGGGCCCTATGGAACATCGGCAACTCCAACCGGGAACACGGGATTATCGAGTTCCCCGGCGGCGTGCCGCTGTATCGAGACGGCAAGCTCATCGGCGCGATTGGCGTCAGCGGCGACGGCGTCGAGCAGGATGAGAACGTCGCCGAGGCCGGCGCTGTCGGGTTCGAGCCGATCGAAGCGATTCGCATCGACACCGTCACCAAAGGCGGCGTGGCGTATACGGATCGGCCGGGCGGCAAGTAGATGCGGCGGTCAACGAAGCGAGCCTGATTTCATAGCCGCGGATGCATATCCGCGGGCTCTTGCGTGAGGCTACGCGAACCCGCGGGTATCCACCCGCGGCTATCAATGTTGCGCCGAACACGCCAAGCGCTCGCCCTCTAGCTGCGGGTGGTAACCCGCAGAGGCGTCGCCGCACCCACGGCCCAGGCATCACCGGCGAAGCGTGGATATGATGCGACGGCCCGGGCCCCCGGAGCCCCGGACGTCCGACACGGGTGGGGTGGCGGAGCGGTTGAACGCGCCGGTCTTGAAAACCGGTATACCCTTCGGGGTATCGCGGGTTCGAATCCCGCCCCCACCGTTGGAAGAAGGCTGGGAGCCTTGAGGGAATGGGGTCACTTCTTCTTGGCGCTGCCCTTGCCAAGCCCCAGTGGAACGCGCCTCGGCTCTCCGGGGCGACGAGGATAGAGATTCGGGGTTCGGCGCTGCTTCTGGATGATCACGATCGTTCCCGTCGGCGTGCGCACCGTGCCGAGGGGCTGACAGTGAAGCAGATGCAGCGCCGGCTTCGCGCGGGTCAGTTCCTCGGACGCTCGCTCGCCCTTTATGGCCAGGATGTGTCCTTCGATCTTGGCCAGCGGCGCGGCCAACTCCAACAACACCGGCATCCGGCCCACGGCACGGGCGAGAACCACATCGTACTTCTCACGATGCTGCTCGCGATCGTGGCCGATCGTTTCGGCTCGCTCGTTTACAATGCTTACGTTCGTTAGATCAAGGGCGTCCGCGACCTCGCGCAGGAAATCGGCTTTCTTTCGCGTCGACTCCAGGAGTGTGAACTTCGCCTGCGGCATGGTGATGGCCAACGGAACGCCCGGCAGCCCGCCGCCGGACCCAACGTCGATGAGCGTCTGGACCTCAACCGACGCCAGCAGCGGCAGCAGGGTCAGGCTATCGAAGATGTGTTTGCGCCACGCTTCGTTGGGATCGGTAATCGCGGTGAGGTTGAAGCGTGTGTTGGCCTCAAGCAGCATCGACAAGTAGTGACCGAGCCGTGACAGATCGCCGGCATCGAAGACGAGACCGTACTCCTTGGCCGCAGCGAGGAAGGCCTCGGTCGGTTCGAGCGGTTCGGCGTTCACAAGCGCACGCCTTTAGAGGTCAGCATCATCCTGCTCGTTGAAATCGAAGGCCTCGCGGGCAAGATACCGCGGGCGGCGCATGCCGATGTTCAGCAGCAGGCCGACCATGATCCATGCCGTGACCAGGCTCGAGCCGCCGTAGCTGACGAACGGCAACGTCATGCCGGTAATCGGCATGAGTCCGATCGTCATGCCGGTGTTGATCGTCATTTGGGCAAGGAAGATGGCGACGATCCCCACGGGCACAAGGCGCGCAAAGGGGTCCTTGGTCTGAGCCGCGACGAGCAACCCGCCCGCCCCGAGCACCAGGAACATGCTCCACGTGGCCAATGCCCCCAACAGCCCCCAGCGACACGCGATCACGGCGAAGATCATGTCGTTGTGATTTTCCGGCAAGTGATTGAAGTGGATCAGCGCCGCCGCGTGCTGTTTGCCCACGCCGACGAGTTGGCCGGCGCCGGTGAGCGTCATCGAGCGCGCTCCCTGATAGCCGATGTCGTTCTCGTATTGCGGATCACCGGTGACCTGGGCCACAAGGGCCTTGATGCGGTCCTTTTGATGGGGCGCCAGAAGCGGATACATCGCCGGGGCCAGCGACAAGCCGAGAAAAATGACGAGCGCGATGTGGCGCAGCTTCGCCCCCGCCGCGATCAGCAACGCAAAAAACGTGGGCAGGAAGAGCATGGCCGAGCCCAAGTCCGGCTCGACGAGAATCAACCCCATGGGCACAAACGTCAGCCCCAACGGCAACAGCAGACCGCGCAATCTCCGATAGTTGCTGCGGAACCGCAGGTAGCTGGCCAAGGCCAGTACATAGGCGATCTTGGCGAGCTCCGACGGTTGGAAGTCCGTGACCACCAGCGAAATCCATCGCCGGGCGCCGTTGCGCTCGTGAACGATCACCTCCGGCACCCAGGGGATCAGGACGAAAATCAACATGGCCACCACGAGAAGGAGCAATGGGTAGCTGAAACGCAACGCCCAGCGGTAATGCGGGATGGCGACGGTCGCCGCCGCGATGAGACCGACGAACACATGCACCAAGTGCTTCATCGCATAGGCCGGCTCGGTCGTTGCGATCGTCACAAACCCGACACAACTGAGGACGGCGGCGGCGCCGACACACACCCACCCCACGTTGAGAATGCTCACCGCGGGCCGATGCAGGGCTCGTGTCTTGGTGCGCAGACCTGAGGGCATCAGCGGATGTGAACGAGTTGTCGCGGCGACGTGAGTCATGGTCCGGACGGGGGCAAGTAGCCGTGAAGTTGCAATGCGTGGATGATCTGATTGGCGACGGGCCCGGCGGTTTTCCCGCCCGAGCCGCCGTACTCCACAATCACCACGATGGCGTATTGAGGTTGCGGCGTTCCGCTCGTCTTTGGCCCGACGAGTCCCACGAACCACGCATGATCGAGATTCTCCAGCGGCAGGTCGGTCTCGTCGATTTGCCCATCAAAGTTGGTGTCGACGGCAATGGGCTCGTCAGATGAGTTCACTTTGCCATCGCCGTTGGTGTCCACGGCGCGCCACGGCGAAGCCTGGGCCGTGCCGGTCTTCGCCCACACCGTGACACCTTGAGCGTTGATGATCCGTTCATTGAGTGCGCGAATTCGATACCCGGTGCCGTGGGGTTCCTGAACGGATTGGCGCAGCCCTTCCATGATCGTTTCGACCAGGTGTTGGTCAAGGTGCAGGTCGTCCAGCTCGGAGCGACGACTCGCCGACCGCTGCCCTTCATCGCGCAGCAACGTTGCGTCGCGAATCGCGCCGCCGCGGGCGAGCGTGGCGTATGCGTTGGCGGCCTGCACCGGCGTCCAGGCGATCGGCCCCTGCCCGATGCCCATGAAGATGGCGGCGGATCGCGTTTCACCTGCTTCGGCGAGGCGGGCGAGGCGCTTCGGCCCGGGCAACATTCCCCGCGCTTCGCCTCGAATCTTCTCGTCGCTCGTGTACGCCAGTCCAATGTCAATCCGACGCCCCAGGCCGAACCGGCGGTACCAGTCGAGCAGGCGGTCGATCCCCAGCCGCTTCGCCATCGTGTAGAAGAAGATATTGCACGATCGCGCGAGCGCCTCGTCGGCGACCAGCGCGCTGTGGGTGATGAAGCTCGGATCACGGTAAATCCAACAGCGGGCGAAGTGCTTGAATTCCGGGTAGAAGTGACCGGTGCAAGGAATCGGTTCGTACAGGTCGTACACGTCTTCCGTGACCGCGGCGGCCAGCACGAGCGGCTTGATGATCGACCCCGGCGGATACACGGCTTGGACCGGCCGGTTTACGAACGGACCGTTTCGAGCGCGCCGCACTTGGTCCATCTCGTCGGCCATGGTTCTGGTGGGCATGGAAACCATCGCAAGAATCTCGCCCGTCTCGACCTCGATCACGACGGCCGCGCTGTTGAGCGGCGTACCGACGGGGAGCGTGCTGTTCTCCTGCCACGGTTGAACGACGCACAAGCCGAACTGCGGCGACATGATGGCCTGGATCTGTGCTTGCAGAACGACATCGAGCGTCAGTACCAGGTCCGCGCCGGGCTCGTGGTCTTGCCGGATTTCCTCGCCCGTGTCGCGTCGCTCGCGGATCACGCCGCGAGTTCCGCGCAGGTGATTCTCAAAGACGCGCTCCATGCCGCGGGAGCCGATGACCTCGGAGGTCAGCCGATATCCGCCGAGATCAATTTCGCTGGTGATGGGATCGACGAACGGGCGACGCTTCAGGTCCGCCGCCCAGACTTCATCGCGCACCGCGCCGAGGATGTGATCGGCGACGCCCACCACTTTGATTTTGATCGGCTGATCGGATCGCAGAGGCGTGGGGAGGGTTGAGCGGTCGAGCAGAACTTCCTGAGTCAGCCAGGGATAGTCGCGTCGGTGTGAGCTTTGGACTGAGATCATCCCAGGCCGTTGGGCCGCGATGCGCCGAAAAACGAACGCGACATCGTCGCTCACGTGCGGCAGGAGGACGTGCGAGTGAGTCTGTTCGTGAATCGGCTCTGGCCGAACATTCACTTTCCCGGTCGGCGCTCTGCCGAACTTGATCAACTCCCGGAGTCGAGCGCTTCGCAGGTTGTCCCAATGGTCGGCCGCCATCAATTGCACTTCGCGCTTGATGCGGTCGAGCCGCTCGTTCAGTTGGGTCCGGTCAATTTTCCCCAAGGCGCAAATGGCCTGCCAGACATCTTCAATTTCCTGCTCGTACTGCGGCAGGTGCGTCAGGACCGCGGCTTCGCGCTGCTCAGGGCTCATCGCGTCCCAGTCCCGGCCGGGCTCGGTTTCGGCTCGGTCCTTGGCTTGCTCCAGGGCCCAGGCGCCGGTGATCACCGAGTAGTGGACCGCCACGTCATAGCTTGGCCGATCCAGCGCCAGGCGGTTTCCACGCCGGTCGAGGATGCGCCCACGGACCGTGGGAAGGTAGGTGGTGAGGTCGAGCCGTTTTTCAGCTTCGGCCAGACGTTGCGATCCCTCCACGACGGCGAGCCTCACGAGCTGCCCGCCCAGCAGCATCATCACCCCCACCGCCATCGCGAACAACAGCACGAGTCGGCGATGAAACATGCTGGCAATGAGTTTGCGTCGCTTCATGTCACGGGTGAGGCTGCGGCCTCGTGGTCGCGGGTGTTGGTTCTATCGGCTCAGTGGGTTGGCGCGCTTTGTAAGGGGCCTGGGGGCGTGCCTCAGCCGTTTGGACCGTGGCCTGTTGCCGTCGAATCCGACGCGGCGCTGCCCGGCTAGAGGAGGTTTCACTTGAGTGAACGACCTGAGGGTGCCACGCACCCCGGCGCGCCGGGATGCGTGTCGGAGAGTCCCTTGACCTTAGGCACCGACGACTCCCTTCGGTCGCTGTCGGTGGCACCCTCCATCGTACGGACGAGTGAAATCTGCGCTAGTGCCGTTTCCAGTGAGAGAGTTTCGCGCGGATCGGAACAGGAGAATAGATGAGCAGGAGACCGCAGGAGAGCAGCCTGCGAGCAGCCGAAGCGGTTCTGCCTCGATTCCCCTCTGGGGTTCTCCTGCTCTCCTGTTCACCTGCTCTCCTGCTCTGTGCCGCTTCCCGCCAGCCCCGATTCCATCGGGGTCGCCAGCGCGAAAGTCACTGACTGGAAGCGGCACTAGACATTGAAGAGAAAGTGGATCACTTCGCCGTCCTGAACGTGATAGTGCTTGCCCTCGCTTCGGAGCTTCCCCGCGGCTCTGATTGCCTTTTCGTCGTGGTGCCGCTCCAGATCGTCAACGGCGAAGCACTCGGCCCGGATAAAGCCGCGCTGCATGTCCGAGTGGACGACGCCGGCGGCTTCAGGGGCGGTGACCCCGGCTGGGATCGTCCAGGCCCGGATCTCCTTGTCGTTGGCCGTATAGAACGACACGAGCCCGAGCACCTCGTTCACCGCCCGGGCCAGCGGACCGATCGCCGGTTCAGTCAGGCCCAGCGACCCCAGCATCTCGGCCCGATCAGGCTCGTCGAGTTCGGCCAGCTCCGCCTCAAGGGCAGCGCAGATCACCACCGCGGCCGCGCCCCTGGACTGAGCGTGCCGCACCAGAGCCTTGGCCGCCTCACTCGATCCGTCCAGGTCGTTCTCGGCGACATTGGCGACATAAAGAATCGGCTTGGCGGTGATCATCCCGTAGTTCTTGAGCATGTTCTTTTCGGGCCCCGGCCACTGGGCCAGCGGCGGGATCGGTCGGCCGTCGTTCAGCGGCTCGAGAACCTTGAGCAACAGGTCCGCCCGCGCCTTGGCCTCCTTGTCCCCGGCTCGGATGGGTCGCTCGGTCTTGTGAAGCGACGACTCAGCCACCTGAAGATCAGCGAGGATCAGCTCGACCTGAAGCGACTCGATGTCCTTGTCGACGGTCGCCGCAGACGTCGCCTCGGAAAAGCAATCGACGACGTGACAGATCGCCTCCACCTGTCGCACGTGGGAGAGAAATGCGTTGGCCCTTGCTGCGCCGGCGTCGGCGGGAACGCCGGGCAAATCCACGAACTGGATGGTCGCGGGCACGATCTTGCGCGTGCTGAGGTACTTGGCGACGATGTCCAGGCGTGGATCGGGGATTTGAGCCACGCCGACGTGAGGTTTGAGACCGCCGCCCGGTAGCGCACTCGCAGCGCAGCCGGTCAATGCGCAGAACAGCGCGGTCTTTCCACACCCCGGAAGCCCGATGATGCCGCATTCCATTATCGTGAACTCTGCGCAGCTTGATCTATAAAACGGACACGGACTCGCGTGACGCTACACGGCCCGTGCTATGGACTGACGGATAGTACTGCCGGGGACGTTTGCTTTCACGGTGAGTCGGTGGCCGAGGCGGTCTCGTCCGGCCGAACCCGAAAATCACCCCAGGCGACGTCGCGCTGCACGGCGTCGGCGAGCCGGACAAGATATTGCCTGCGATCGATCTCAATACAGCCGAACTGTTCCAGGTGCTCAGTTCCAAACTGTGTGTCCAGCAGGGTAAACCCGCGATGACGCATCCAGCCGACGAGATGCACGAGACACACCTTCGAGGCGTTCGTGCCGCCGAGATCGGGCCGGCTGAACATCGACTCCCCGAAGAAGGCGCCGCCCACGTGTACGCCATACAGCCCGCCGACGAGTTGGTCGCCGAGCCACGCTTCGAGGCAATGAGCCGAACCCTGCTCGTGCAGGCGTACGTAGGCCTCGATCATGGCGCCATCGATCCAGGTCAAATCGTCCGGCGCTCGCGGCGCTGCGCAGGCTCGCATGACGCCCTCAAAGACCGTATCGCAGCGGATCTCGAAGCGCCCCTTGCGCACTTCTCGTGACAACGTCGCCGGGACGTGGAACGCGTCGAGCGGGATGATCGCCCGCGGATCGGGATTGAACCACTCGATCGCGCCCGCCTCGGGGTTGGCCATCGGGAACCACCCTTGCCGGTACGCCCACCGCAGCAGCGCGGGGGTGAGTCGCTGCGGGTCGGCCTCGTCCGGTGGTGTGTCATCAATCACGGCCATGCACAATACGCAAGGTCCCTTGGCCATACAGTATGATCCGAGCGTCGCATCGACGAGTCACCACTTGGAGTCGAGAGTTCCGATGAACTATCGCCGCCTCGGCATGTGGGGCGTCAAGCTCTCTGAGATCGGCTTTGGATCCTGGCTTACGCTGAACCGACAGGGCCAGAAGCACGCCGATCGCTTACATCGCACCGCCTACGAGAACGGTATCAACTTCTTCGATACCGCCAACGTCTACGGGCGGGGCGAGACGGAGGTCCTGGTCGGCAAGGCGCTGGCCCCATTTCGCCGCGACACCTATGTGTTGGCCACGAAGGTGTACTGGGGCTTTGAACGGGATTGGCCCTTCCCCGGGGCCAATGACCGCGGCTTGGCTCGCAAGCACCTCTTCGCGCAATGCCACGCGTCGCTGAAGCGCCTCGATACGGATTACATCGATTTGTATCAATGCCACCGCTATGACGAGAACGCCCCGTTGATCGAAACGTGTCGGGCGATGAACGATCTGATCAACCAGGGCAAGGTCCTGTACTGGGGCGTCAGTGAGTGGAACGCCTCCCAGATCGCCGAGGCCGTCCAAATCTGTGACGATCATGGCTGGCATCGCCCCGCGAGCAACCAGCCGCTATACAACATGCTCGAGCGGCACTGGGAGGCGGAGGTCTTTCCAACCTGCCGTCGGCTTGGTCTGGGCATCGTGAATTTCTCACCCCTGGCTGAGGGTGTTTTGTCAGGTAAATACAACGACGGCATCCCGCCGGATAGCCGAGCTGCGGACGAACAGGCCGGCGAGTTCATCCGCCCACGCCTTTCGCAAGAGAACCTGGCGAAACTGAGCAAGCTGGCCGAGGTCGCCCGTGGACTGGCGGTGCCGATGGCCACGCTCGCCTTGGCGTGGTGCCTTCGTCGTCCCGAGCTGACGAGCTGTATCATCGGCGCCAGCCGACCCCAGCAGATCGTAGACAACGCCAAGGCCGGTGAGGTTGAGCTTGACGAGGCCGTGGCGGACCGCATCAGCGCCATTCTCGGCGGCGAATAGTCCAAACCGCCTATGCTTGTGAGTCAGCGAATGATTGGGAGTGTTATGCAACGCCTGCTGTTGATGAGTTTCGTTCTCCTGAGCATCGGATTGGTGCGCCCGGCGCCGCCCGATCCCACACCCGCCCCAGGCTCGCACGACCCCCACGCCATTGTGCACGGCATGACCATCTCCTGTCCCGGTTCGGGGCGCATCTGGGGGTCCGATGAAATGGTGGCCACGATGGCCGAGCTGAAATCCATGGGGGTGAACTGGGTGACGATCCACCCGTATGCGGGCATACGCGCCGACGGCACGGTCGGCGGCTCGCGCAGGAATCGGATGTATCAGGACCCAACCTGGCTGACGCGCCCCATTTCCGAGGCCCATCGACTCGGGCTGAAGATCATGATCAAGCCCCACATCGCCCATTGGGGCAGTTCGTTTTCCTGGCGGGGCGAGATTCGATTCGAGACCGACGAGCAATGGCAGCGCTTCTTCGAAACCTACCAGCGATGGATCACCATGGTTGCGGAGATTTCCGTTGATGCTGATGCCTTTGTCGTTGGAACCGAGTTGGGTGGGACGATTCATTACGAGAGGAACTGGCGTCAGATTATCGCGGCCGTTAGAAAAGAATTCCGGGGGCCGTTGACGTACGCAGCGAATTGGGACCGGTTCGAGCAGGTGCCGTTCTGGGATGCGCTGGACCTCATCGCCCTTCAATCGTATTTCCCGCTCGTCGATCATCCCGGGTTGCCGACGCAGCAGGAACTCGATACGTCCTGGTCCAAATTGATTCAGCGTCTGGAGCGCTACAGCGCCAAGCACGATCGCAAGATCCTGCTCGCCGAACTGGGGTATAACCGCTCAGCCCAAGCGGCGCTACGGCCGTGGGAGTCCAGACAAGGCGGTGAGCATGCTCAGGAGATTCAGCGGCGATGTCTGATCGCAGCCCTGAAATCCATTGATGAAAGTGACGCCATCGTCGGCGCGTTTCTCTGGAAGTGGTTTCCCGGAGATTTCCGTCGCAGCAGCTTCCTCAAGAGCACCCCCACCATGCGCAAAGTCATTCGCGATCATTGGGCCCCCGAAAAGCCGCAATAATAACCCGACCCCGCCGCGCAATTCGCCGTGTAGCCGGCGCGCCCACGCGGCGTAAAACGGGGGCAGACTCAGCCCGGCTCGCTGGGGTTGAACAACGAACAATGAATCACT
>JACZXL010000215.1 GCA_022571635.1 Planctomycetota bacterium | reverse complement strand
TCGTGCCCTGATCCCCCGGCTGAGTGCCCGGCCGACTTCGACACTAGCGGCGACGTTGGCGTGAAGGATCTGCTCATCCTTCTGGGGGCCTGGGGATGATCGACCGCCGCCCGCGCCGCCTCGGCGTGACGTTGCTGGAGATGATCGTCGTGGTCGCGACGATTGCCGTGCTGCTTGGCCTGCTCATGCCGAGCCTGGCCGGCATCGTCGCGGCTGGACGATCCACCCAATGCAGCGCGAACCTGCGGCAACTCGCGATTGCCGCCCAGTCCTATTCGGCTGTTTACGACGTCTTTCCAGTCGCGTTGCGCTACGAATATCGAGATGGGCAGTTCGTCCAGGTCGCCTGGGACTGGGTCACTACGATGGACGGTCAGCTCATTGATACGGGGCCGCTGTGGTCCTTCACGGTCAATCCCGGCAAGGTTCAGCAGTGTCCGGAGTACGACGGTTCCGCCAACTTCGCCGGCGATCCGTTCACCGGCTACAACTACAACACGAGCTACGTCGGCGGCGAGGCGTTCTTCCCCAATACCAGCTGGGACGCCGTGCATTGGGGCGTCAAGCCGCACGCATCCGACCGATCGAGCCAGGCGGCGATGTTCGGTGACGGCGCCTACGCCTCCGGCGCTAACAAATTCATGCGGGCGCCGTTAGGCCACGAAGGGCTCGGCATGTACACGATCTACGCCGGAGGACAGGCGTTTCGGCACCGCCGATCCACGAACGTCGCCTATGTGGACGGCCACGTCGGATCTGTCGTCCAGCCCAAGAAAGGTCTCAACGCAACGGACGACTTGTTGGAGCAGGTCATGGGCTATCCGGACAACGGTTTTCTCTCTGATGATGATTCCGCCTACAACCCGCGGTGAATGGAGCGCGACATGCCGGTCGATCGCTGCGCCTGTCTGGATGTGAGCTTTGCCGAGCTGAAGGAATTTGCTGAGCGAACCGGCTGCGGTCTGGCGGGGCTCTCGGAGCGCTTTGGCTGTGGTCGTGAATGTCGCCTCTGTGTGCCATATCTTGAGCGAATGCTCCGGACCGGTCAGACCACCTTCGAGCCGAGCGATTCGCGGACTGCGCCGTAGAACTTATGATGACGATCCATGGGGCGACGTCAGCCATTCGCAGTGGAGATTGCCAACAGCGCGGTGTCCGGCGCGCTGCACTGGCCGCCGGAGCATCGCCAGGATGACCCGGCGGCTGTCGTGCTCTTGTGCCACGGCCTGCCGAGGGCAGGTAAGCGAACCGGCGAACTATTCGCCCGGATAACTGAATCGCTCACCGAGGCCGGGTTGGCCGTGGCTGAATATTCTGCCCGCCGCGCCAATCTTCCCGATGGATCAAATCACCAGCGTTTGGCGGTGGAGTTGATCGACGACGCATCAGCCGTGTTCCGCTGGCTGGTCTTGCGCGATGAGCTTGATCTGACTCGGGTCGGCGTGCTGGGGTTTTCGTTGGGGGCCATCGTCGCCGCCGGCCTGGCGCAGCGCACCGACCAGATCGCGCGGTTATGCCTGCTGGCGCCGGTCACGGCCGAGGGCGTGCTCAGCGGTGCGGATCGTACGGGTAGGGATGAGTACATCAGGTCGCTCGGGGCCGACGATGCCGTCGAAGGATTCCTCGCCGATCTCGACACGCTTGATTCGGCGCAAAGCGCCGCCGCGCATGACCGCCCGACGCTGATCCTTCACGGCGCCGCCGATCGCGCTGCGCCCCCCGAATTGTCGTTTGCATACGCCGGCGCGATCGAGCTCGCCGGCCGCGATGTTCAGCACACGTTGGTGGCGCATGCGGATCATTTCTTCGCCGCTGACCCGAGCCGGACCGCCTGCGTGGCGCAGGTCAGCGCGTTCTTCGGGGCAATGAACGACGGATCGGACCGCAAGAACCGATCATGACCGATCTGCCGGACTATCCCGAGGCGCTGCGTCACGCGCTGATGGGCATCGAGCCGTTCCACGAAGTGCAAAGCGTCGCGCTCAATGCCGCCGCCGGTCGAGTATTGCGCGAATCGATCGCCGCCGATCGTGATCTTCCACCGTTCGACCGGGCGCAGATGGACGGCTACGCGCTGCGTGCGTCGGAGGTCGGTCGTATCGAGGCGTGGCCGGTCGTTCATACCATCAGCGCAGGGATGTCCGCCCAACTCGACGTGCCCACTGGCGCGTGCGTCGCCATCGCCACCGGCGCGCCGCTGCCCGGGGAGGTGGACACCGTCATCCGACATGAACTCAGTGATCGCGGCGATCCCGTTCGCTTCACGATCGACTCGATCGAACCGGGCCACGCCGTCCATCCCCGCGGCGCCGACGCAAGGCAAGGCGACCTACTTATAAAGGCAGGCACTCGCCTCGGCCCCCAACACATCGGCATCGCAGCCATCGTCGGCAAATCGCAGCTTGCGGTGGCCCGCCGACCGCGGGCAATCGTTTTGACATCTGGCGATGAAGTGCTGCCAATCGATCAACCGCTTCGGAACTATCAGATCCGCAACTCTAACGGCCCGATGGTACGCGAACTTCTGAGCCGTATCGGCGCTGAACCGATCGAGCACGTGCATGTCGCCGATGAGCGCGAGGCGACGATCGAGGCCGTCGGCGCTGCACTTGCACGATGCGAGCTGTTGATCACGGTGGGCGGGATCAGTGCCGGCGATCGAGATTATTTTCCCGCCTCATTCGAGGCGCACGGTGTCGAGTCATCGCTTCACGGCGCGGCGATTCAACCCGGCCGGCCGATCTTCGTGGGGAGCGCACCGAACGGCGCCATCATCATCGGCCTGCCCGGCAATCCGGTGTCGGTGCTGGCCTGCACCTGCCTGTTCATCTGGCCGATCGTGCGCACGCTCCTTGGGCTCGAGCCGTCGCTGCCGTGGCGGACACTCGAATTGGCCGAAGCCGTGACGCCGAATCCGAAACGTCGAGCCTACCGGCCGGCGGCTCTCCTTGACAACGGTCGTGCGAAAGTGCCCCCGTGGGCCGGCTCCGGCGATCTCGTGCATACCGCCGACACGGACGGGTTGATCGAACTGCCCGTGCAGGCAGAACCCGTTCCACCCGGCGCCCGCGTACGCTTCCTGCCTTATCCTTGAGCCTTCGATGCACTGCACCGTTCTTCTTTTCGCCCAACTCGCCGAATCGATCGGTTCTGATCGTTTGACACTTGAACTACCCGATGGCGCAACGATCGAAAGCGCGCTCAACACACTCACAGCGCAACACGAGATCATCGCGGCAATGCGCGATTCACTCGCGGTGGCCATTGACGATCGCTACTGCGCGCGCAATACGACGCTGAACGATGGCGACACGATCGCCCTGATCCCACCCGTCAGCGGCGGATAAGTTCCTCATCAGTCGATGTCATCTTCATGCCCCCCCGCAGGGTCAAGCCCATGCGGCTAAACCTCAAGCCTCCCCCTTATCTTCTCCCGAACTGCTTTTCCAACTCTTGGATACTCAAGTGCAGTGTTGTTGGTCGGCCGTGCGGGCAGTTGCTCGATCGCTCGACTTTTTCGCGTTGTTGGAGTAGCTCGGCGATCTCTTCGGCGGTCAGTTTATCGCCGGATTTGATCGCCGCCTTGCACGCCATCATGTCCAGAACCTCGTGCAGCGCCGCTTCAGGATCGTCATTGACGCCTTCACGCGCCGCCCGGTCCAAAAGATCGCGAATAAACGGCCCCGGTTCGACACCGCGCTCAAAGAGAAATGATGAGAACGCATTGATGCCGATCGAGGCCGGGCCGATCTGCTGAGCTTCAATTCCAATGCGCACAAACAGCGGCCCAAGCTCATCCAGGAATTCAATCTGTGTCGCATCCACGTCGACGGTTTCGGGCATAAGCAGGCGCTGCGATTCGAGATTGCCTTTGCCGATTGCATCGGCCAGTTGTTCGAACAGCACGCGTTCATGAAGCGCATGCTGATCGATGATGAGCAACCCCTCTTCATCTTGGGTGACGATGAAACTCGAATGAATCTGAAGTACATCCGTGACGGGCCGAATCACGGGCAGGACCTCGACATCCTGCGCCGCTTGCGGCTTCGCGTCGTCGTCGATCAATAGTTCCGGCGCCTGCTCGGCCAGCGCTTCCTTCACTTCGCTGTACACGAAGCCCTTTTGTTTGGGATCAAGCCGGCGGAAATACTCCACAAACTGGCGTGCCGAGTCATACGATGCGCTGGGCGGCGCGCCGGCCAAGCCGCTGCCGAACGCTCGGGGCGGGCCCGGGATGATCAGCGGCGCTTCTCTGGGCGATCCAACGCTTGTCAGGTCCAGCGCCGGCGTGAGGTCGGCTCGGCGCAGACAGTCGCGCACCGCCGACAGGATCGCGCCGTGCATCGCCGCCTGATTGCGGAACCGCACCTCCGCCTTCGTCGGATGAACGTTCACATCCACCTGGCCGGGATCGATCTGAATAAACAACACGATCGTGGGATGCCGGCCCGGATCGATCAGCCCTCGATACGCCTCCTTGATCGCGTGCGTGATCGAACGATCGGAGATGAAACGACCATTCAGGAAAACCTGTTGATGTTTAGCGGTCCCACGGGCGATGGCCGGTTTCCCGACCATCCCCCATATCCCGATCCCGCGCTGGGTGACGTCCAACTCCAACAACTCGTCGTCAAGCTCACCCCCGAGCACCGCAAGGACGCGCAGCCGGCGTTCCTGCCTTGGGGGTAGATCGATGGTTCGACGCGCGCCGCTGGTCAAGGTGAAGGCGATGTAAGGGTGCCCCAACGCGAGGTGTTGGACAGTCTCGGACACCCGTGCCGCTTCCGTCTGATCGGAGCGGAGGAACTTGCGCCGGGCCGGCGTATTGAAAAAAAGGTTCCGCACCGTGACCGTCGTGCCCGGCGGCCCCGGGGCGGGGCGCGGCTCGCTCGTCCGGTCGCCTTCAACGTCGATGCGTCCGGCTCCTTCGGCGTCACGAGGGCGCGACACCACGGACATTCGGCTCACCGCGGCGATCGAAGCCAGCGCCTCCCCGCGGAACCCCAGGCTCGCAATCGCCGCCAAGTCCTCCGCGTCGCTGATCTTGCTCGTCGAATGTGTGGCCACCGCCAGCGACAGCTCATCGAAGCGAATCCCTACGCCGTCGTCGGCAACCCGGATCAGGTCACGACCGCCGTTCTCGATTTCGACGTCGATCTGCATCGCCTCGGCGTCGATCGCGTTTTCGATGAGCTCCTTGACCACGCTGGCCGGCCGCGCCACCACTTCACCAGCGGCGATCTGGTTGACGACCAACGGTGCAAGTCGACGAATGGGCATGGGAGGAGTTAGGAGTTAGGAGTTAGGAGTTAGGAGTTAGGAGTTAGGAGTTAGGAGTTAGGAGTTAGGAGTTAGGAGTTAGGAGTTAGGAGTTAGGAGTTAGGGGGAAGCGGCTTGGATTCTACACGGTGTCTGAGCGACTTGATCAGTCCGTTGATGATGCGACCAAGTTCTTCACAATCCGCGATGATCTCGGTCCAACCACCCGCATATCCCTGCTGGTGACAGACCTCTGCCTGCGTCGAAAGTTCGTATGTTGAGCCGCGAGCGATATGAAGGAATCGAATGTAATCGCGGGTGGTGTCCCTGCCCAACCTTCAGCAATGTTGGATGGAACGCTGATCGCAGCCCGCCTCATCTGCACGGCCAAGACGAATCGTTCTTCCTCAGGAAGCTGTGCGGTGAATCCGTACACCTGGTAGACGACGTCCATTGCCTTCTGCCAAGCAACCAGATCTCTAAACGACGCGAAATCTGCTTTCGCCTTTGCTCTTTCTTCACGTACTACGGGCGACATTCGATGCTCCCGGGGACGCTCTCGTCCTTCCTAGCCCCTGACTCCTGACTCCTGACTCCTGAATCCCATTTCATCGCGATCGGCATGGGTCGGCCTCGGCCGAACGCGCGCGGCGTCACCTTCAAGACGATCGCCGATTGATCACGTTTGTACTGCGCCCGATCGATCATGCGAACGGTGTCGCGGACGAGCTCATCATCGAGCGTCGGATCGGCGCTAATCTGCTCGGCGGATTCTTCCAGTTCGATGTACCGCGTCACAACCTGATCGAGCAGCTCATAGGGCGGCAAGGTGTCCTGATCGAGCTGATTGGGGCGCAGCTCGGCCGACGGCGCCTTGGTGATACTGCGATGTGGAATCGGCGGACATTGAAAACCACAGGCTTCGTGGTTTGCGTTGATCCAATTGGCCAGTTCGTAAACGCGGGTCTTCACCACGTCGCCCAGCACGGCCAGCGCGCCGCACATGTCGCCGTAGAGCGTGGTGTAGCCGGTGGCCAGCTCGGACTTGTTGGCGGTGGCCAGAAGCAGAGCGCCGTTGGCGTTCGTGAACGCCATGAGCAGCACCCCGCGCACCCGCGCTTGGATGTTCTCGTCCGTCACGCCTCCGGCTCGTTGTCCCAAGAACGCCGCCAAAGCGTTGTGAACGGCCAGGTGGACCGATTCA
>JACZXL010000214.1 GCA_022571635.1 Planctomycetota bacterium | reverse complement strand
CGCATCTATCTGCCCGGTTGGGTTCTGTATGTCTCTGACGATGGCGGCGAGACGTTTCGCGCCGGCTCCGCCAAGGTTGTACACGTCGATTTCCATGCGATGGTTATTGATCCACAAGACACCGACCATATCCTGATCGGAACCGATGGCGGGCTCTATGTTTCCTACGATCGCGGCAAGACGTGGGACTTCCACAACCACTTCGCGGTCGGCCAGTTCTACAATGTCGCGGTGGATAACTCCGACCCCTATCGCGTCGGCGGCGGCTTGCAGGACAACGGCTCGTGGATAGGCCCAAGCGAAAATATCTTTAGCGTCCAAGAAGTGTTCATGGGGCGGGCGGGCGCAATTACCAATCACGACTGGACGTTCGTCAACTGGGGCGATGGCTTTGGTGTTGCCTTTGATCCGCACGATCGCAACATCATCTATGCAGAGTCTCAGGGCGGATGGCTCGTGCGCACCCATTTGGATACGGGGATCAAACGAACACTCAAACCGCAAGCCAAGGAAGGCGAACCACGATTTCGCTTCAACTGGAACGCGCCGTTTTTCATCTCACCGCATGACTCCACGACGCTGTACCTCGGCGGCAACTACGTCTTCAAGCTCACCGAACGCGGCGATTCTTGGACGCGCATCAGCGATGATCTCTCCACGCGCGACATCAACAAAGTAACGACCGTCGGCTCAGAGGCCGAAACCAACGGCACGGTTGTTTCCTTGGCTGAATCCCCGCTGCAACAAGGCTTCCTCTGGGCGGGGACCGACGATGGACTGATCCACGTGACTACTGAAGACGGCGGCACGTGGACCAACGTCACGCCCCCGGAAGCGCAGGGTCTTTACGTTTCGAAAATCGAGCCGTCGCATCACGATCGCGAGACGGCGTACGTCGCCATCGACGGCCATCGCTCCGATCACTTTGAGCCGATCCTTTTGGTAACGACCGACGGCGGTGAGAATTGGGCGTCGATCCTCGGCGATCTGCCGAGCGATGTTCCCGTCAAGGTCGTTCGCGAAGACCTCGTCAATCCAGATGTGCTCTACATCGGCACCGAGCGCGCCGCCTACGTCACGATCGATCGCGGCGAGCATTGGGTCAAGCTCAACGGCAAGTCGCTGCCAACCGTGGCGGTGGATGACTTGGTTATACAACAGCGCGAGCAGGATCTTGTGGCGGGAACGCACGGCCGATCGATTTACATTCTCGATGATATCTCGCCGATCTCGCAGCTCACGGCCGATGTTGTGCAGTCTGCGTTTCACGTCTTCGAGTCGATGCCCGCGCAACCGCGGTATTACCTGGACTACGGTGATCTGTGGAGCGATCGCATGTTCATCGCTGACAATCCGGCGATGGGCGGGCAGATCACCTATTGGATCCGTGAGTATGCCGATGAGGAAGTCGAGATCTCGATCGCCGATGCAACCGGCCATGTGCTGCGCAAACTTAGCGGAACGAATCGACCGGGATTGAATCGCATCGTTTGGGATCTTCAACCCGAGGAGGACCAACGTCTGGGCAACGCGGACAACTTGCCGGAGTTCGTTGCGGCCGGTGAGTACAAGGTCTCGATCACCTACGGCGATCACAAGGGGCAGACGACCATCACCGTGCTGCCCGCACCCGGAAGCGAGTTGAAGTAGCGCTCCAATAGTTGGGAGAAGAAGGGGAAGTTCCTGCTCCGTTGAAAACTCGTGATCGCACGCCCCAGGATCATCAGGTTCAGGGTCAGCCGGCGCGGCGGCTTGCTCCGGCCCCTGAGGTGGTCACTACGGATCGCACCTCGAAAAGACCTGCCATCGGGGCTTGACTTCCGTCGGTTGTGACGGTATATTCTGTAATAACAGAAATAAGAGAACCATGGTCATCGTATCGCCTGCCGCTGAGAAGTTCATCCTCCACTGGGGGGAAATGGGCCCCAAATGGGGCATCAATCGCTCCGTAGCCCAGATCCACGCTCTGCTGTACCTGGCCGAGGGGCCTGAGACGGCGGAGGACATCGCCGAGGCCCTCGGTCTGGCGAGATCGAATGTCAGCACCAGCCTCAAGGAGCTTCAGGGCTGGCGGATCGTCCGGCTGGTCCACGTCATGGGCGACCGCCGGGACCACTTCGAGAGCATGGCAGACGTCTGGGAGATGTTTCAGATTGTGATGGACGAGCGCAAGCGCCGTGAGATCGACCCCACAATGAGGCTCTTGCGCGAATGCCTGATCGAACTCGATCACGATCCCCATGCGCCGAGTCATCTGAAGCTCCGGCTCGAAGCGATGCTGGATTTCTTTGAGACGATGAGTTCGTGGTATTCGCAGATTCGCCTCTTGCCGCAGGGGGCGGTGGTGAAGTTCGTCAAGATGGGATCGAAGGTTGGCAAGCTGCTGGGGGTAAAGGCCGGGTGAGGGACTCGCTTCTTTGTCGTTCTTGAGGGTCGCCTTCTTCGAATTTGGATATGGCCGACTCACACAACAGACCGACGCGCGGCTACGGGTGGGTGTTTTATGACGCCCAATGCCCGATGTGTTCACGCTGGGCGGGCCGGTTCACCAACGTCCTGCTTCGCCGGCGATTCCTCACCGCACCGTTACAGCGCGGCTGGGTGCAGCAGCGACTGAGACTTAATAGCAACGATGCTCTGACCGAGATGCGAGTTCTCCGCGCCAACGGCGAACTGTTGGGCGGGGCGGCGGCGGTCGTGTATCTCGCGGGCCGAATCTGGTGGGCCCGGCCGCTGGTGGCGATCGCCAATCTTCCGGGGGTGATGGGCATGCTGAGTCGGGCGTACCGCTTCATCGCCCGACGCCGGGGTTGCGCGATGAAGTGCGGCGCAACTTCGCAAGCCCCAAGCGTCCCGACGCCCCACACGGTTCAAGTGGAGCCAGGTCGTGAAGCTGATCGAGCCGCGTGAGGGCCCGCCCTGCGAGTCCTTGGCCGCCATTGCTCAGGGCCGCTTCCAAAGAATCGAAGGCCGGCCTCTCTTTTACAGCGATTGGGATCGAGCGCTGTTCATGCACTTTGACGTCGATCGCGACGTGCTCCAAAGGCATATTCCCTTTGAGTTGGACCTCCATCACGGGCGGGCGGTCGTATCGCTTGTCGCCTTCACGATGCGCGGGCTTCGATTCCCCATCGGCGGTCGGCTCGGAGCGCTGCTGACAGCGCCGGGGGCAACGCACGGTCTGCTCAATGTTCGCACGTATATTCGTCATAACGACGAGGTCGGCATCTACTTCATGCGGGAATGGATCCCGAATCGCCTCAGTATTCTCATCGGGCCGCGCACGTACGGTCTGCCCTATCGCTACGGGAAGGTCGCGTTCCAACACGACCATGAACACGGTACGTTGCGCGGCACCGTCATCCCCGCCCCCGGAAGTAATGCGGGTCGTCTGGTTTACGATGCAAGAATCGATCCCGAAGCAAACTTTGAGCCGTGCGCCGACGGAACGTTGAGTCAGTTTCTACTCGAGCGCTACACCGCGTTTACGATGTGGCGTCAGCGCGCGAGATTGTTTCGCATTTGGCACGAGCCGTGGTTGCAAACTCAAGTCCAGGTGAAGATCATCGACGACAGCGCGTTAGCCGCGAGCGAGCCGTGGCACTCGGCGTCGCGATTGATCGGCGCCAACTACTCGCCAGGGGTACGTCGAGTCTGGATTGGTCGGCCACATTGGATACCCAAAGAACGAAAAGGGGGTCGGGAGTCGTTTCTCTAAATCGTCGTTTTTGACCGCGCCAGGGTGGTTTTTGGGAAACGACTCCCGACCCCTTTTTCTGGTCCAAGTCTCGGGCTAGCGACTCGGTATCACCCGTTGTACGTCATCCATCGTCTGATAGAGCTTTGGATGCTCAACGTAAAGACGTTGGTTCATCAGACGTAGTACTTGCCTAAAATCCTTCCATTCGGAGACGAGAGATTCGGATCCGGTCAGGATCTCAAGAGCTTCTTTGATTGCAGCGGGGATGTATTCGGGAAATGTCTTGCTGTTTATCTGGCTGTTCAAAGCCTCGACAATATGAGCCAGTTCTGCATCGTCCAGCCACACCCCCCGGCAGGACGGACAAACATCGACTTCGATCGCTGTCTCATCGTAGGACAGAGCGCACAGCGGCTTACGGCATCGAGGGCATTTTATTTTCCCGGCGCTAACGTGGAAGTTATCTTCGTGTTTCCAGATGTCAAAATCCATCCAATTGGCATCCGGCTCGCTAAGGTCCTTCGCTTGCCGAAGTTCGTCGTTGTCGAACCACACACCTTTGCAGGCGAGACACACGTCGATTTCGATCCCGTCAACCGCGCTGACATGAAGGTCCTGATTGCATCGTGGGCAGTTCATGGCATGTGCCAACCTCGAAAACTATCCAACAGTGGTCATACTGCAAATCCGCAGCGGATACAGGCCCATTCATTCTAGCGTGAATCCTGCCCAGACGGTCTTCATCTGCTCTGAGCAGGCCTGGGAAAAGCTGAGACCCGTCCTTTAAAGGTAAATAAGCCGCCGGTCGCTGTGTCGGTGCGTGCTGCTATTTGGCAGATGACAGATCGCTGAAGCGTTTTGCATGTCCATGCGACCCCTCCCCCTAGTTGGCTTCGTCACTCGCGTTCGATGATGATCTTCGGCTCGAAGATGATCTTCTTGATCGGCGTGGGTTTGCCGTGGGTTGTGCCGCAGGCTTTGCACGTATTCAGTTCGGGGTCGGCCCAGAACTCTTCCATTGACTGAGCGAAGTGCTTGACGATGTCGGCGCAGTCGAACTCCTTGTCGTGGACGAGCTCGCCGCAATTATCACAATAAAACTGCTGGTGTTCGGTTTCCCCTGGCGGACGACGACGTTCGACGACTATGCCGATCGTTCCGGGCGGACGGGTCGGGGCGTGCGGGACACCGCTGGGGATGAAGAACGTCTCACCCTCACGAATGGGGATATCCTTAATCACCCCGTCTTCCCGGATCTTCACGACGATATCGCCTTTGAGCTGAAAGAAATAC
This sequence comes from Planctomycetota bacterium, assembly GCA_022571635.1. Taxonomy (GTDB): domain Bacteria; phylum Planctomycetota; class Phycisphaerae; order Phycisphaerales; family SM1A02; genus JADFNO01. The sequence goes on along the minus strand of JACZXL010000214.1, from coordinate 1,489 downwards.
TCTTCGGAGTTGGTGACGTGGAAGTCGTTGCGGGCGTTTGGTCCGCCGATCACCATCACGAAGAAATCGCTGCCGTCGTAGAGGTATTTGTTCCCGACGGGCGGTTTGAGTTGGTCGCGGTTTTCCTCGACCCATTTCATGATGTTGATGGGCGGGCAGCATTTAGCGGTTGCGGTGGGCATGGTTATCGCTTCTCCTGGCGTCCGAAAAACCACGGGTTCGTGGCCCGGCATCTTCGCGGTAGGCGAGCCGGGGGGTAAGGCGTTATCGGCCTCTACCACAATACCCACTGCCCCCGGAAGCGGGAAATCTTGTGGCGTGAGAGGGCTGGGCAACGGCGCTGACAGCGGAGGATGGTCAACCCCAGCGGGGTATCGTTCGATAAAAGACTGTGACAAGGGAGGCGAGCGCTGGAGAAAGAACCATGCTCGGTGGAAGCCCTTTGTTTGCCTCGCTGGGCCGGCGGCTGTCATCAGTCCCGGTCGGGTCCAGCTCGACCCGAGACTTGCTGGACCAGATCCGAGAGGATTGGCTGTACAACGGCGAGGAGTGGACCCGCCCGGGGTTTCGGGCCTTGGCGATGTACCGCTTCGGCGTTTGGCGGATGACGATCAAGTCGCGGTTGCTGCGGGCGCCGCTGAGCGTCCTGTATCGGTTCCTGCACCGGTTGGTGAGAAACCACTACGGGATCGAGCTTCACTACACAGCCAAGGTCGGCGAGCGGGTTGTGATCGCCCACCAAGGTGGAATCGTGATTCACGAGTTCGCCGAGATCGGTAACGAATGTGTGATCTGCCAAGGCGTGACAATCGGGACGGCCGGGCAGTTTCTCACCAACGATGCGCCCAAGCTCGGTCGCGGTGTGACGCTCGGCGCGGGGGCGGTGGTCATGGGCAACGTCAAGATCGGAGACGGCGCGAAGATCGGCCCCAATGCCGTGGTGATGATAGATGTCCCCGCGGGAGCGCTGGCGGTAGCGCCGCCGGCACGCGTGATCCAGCCGGGCGGATTCAACGAAACGAATCGGGCTAAGCCTCCGACCAACGATCCGGAAGAACTCTCGTTTGGTCAGAAGGTCGAGGCCAAGTACGCCGCGGCTCAAGCGAACGGACCTTCGGCTCAACGTAACAATGCATCTGGTCAACCGAGCGAAACGGCGGTTGCGCCGGCGAGCGGGTCTGACGCTCAGCCATGCGATTCGAAGACGCTCTCGTTCGGACAGAAGGTTGAGGCCAGGTACGCCGCCCGGTCAAGCTGAACAGACAGTTCACAGCGGCGTTGCCCTTGACCAGGCTCGGCAGCTGCGGGAACCGATGGCGAGGATTGGCGCCACCACGGCCGTGATTGGACACGCCCCGGGTTCCGCGCTCTGGCCGTCCATCGCTTCGGCGTGTGGCGAATGAGTCTCAAGCCCCGCATTGTCCGCATGCCGTTCAGTTTCCTGTACAACCGGTTGTATCGCTATGTACGAAACCACTACAGCATCGAG
>JACZXL010000213.1 GCA_022571635.1 Planctomycetota bacterium | reverse complement strand
GCCGTCCATTCAAAGCCAACCTTCTGTGCCAGTCCCGCCGAGGTCAGCATCTCGATGATCGGTCGCCGGTCGCGATCGCCGGCGCTGCGTTTCTGCGCAAGCTGCATTGCATTCTGTCCGTTGAAGTTCTCTGCTTCGACGGCGGCGTGGGTAGCCAGGAGCAGGTTGACGCAGTCGGCGCTGCCGTACCAAGCTGCGGCCATCAAGGCCGTATAGCCCCGGCTACTGGCGGCCTCGATGTCGGCTCCGGATGACAAGAGCAACTCGACGCTGCGGCGATTGCTGTTGAGGGCCGCTGACATGAGCGCCGTTCCGCCGCGATCGCTTCGGGCGTCGACCGAGGCGCCGGCTTCGAGAAGGAGCGAAAGAATCGTCGTGTCGCCGCGGGCGGCGCTGAGCATCAACGCGGTATGCCCGCGACGGTTCTTCGTTTCCAGTGCGGTGCCGGCTTCGAGGAGTGCGCCAACGCATGGGGCGCGGCCGTTCACCGCCGCCGCCATCAGCGCCGTATTGCCAAGATTATCCGTCGCATCCAACTCGGCGCCGGCGCTGAGAAGGAATCGAAGTGATTCCAATGCCCCATGGCGAGCGGCAAACATCAGGGCCGCTTCACCGGTCTCGGACTGAGCTTCGATGTCCGCTCCCAGGCGAATGAGCAGTTTGGTGGACTCGGGACCGCCGAATCCCGCCGCCAACGTCAACGCAGTCTGGCTCTTCGCGTTCACAGCGTTGACGTCGGCTCCGACCTCGATCAAAGCGCGGATGGCGGGCAGGGCGCCATCTCTCGCCGCCCGCGTCAAGGGGAACTCGCCTTCATCATCCCACGCCTGGGGATCGGCGCCGGCTTGAATCAGCAGCTCAACGCACGCGGTGTCGCCGCTGGCCGCCGCCGCCATCAACGCCGGGTATCCGCGATTGTTGCGGGTGTGGACATTTGCCCCAGCTTGTAGCAACGCATTTACACAGTCTGCCTGTCCGCCTAAGGCCGCCTCCATGAGCGGCGTGCCGTGGTATTTGTTTCTCGCCTCGATGTCGGCGCCGGACCTGAGCAGGTACTGCAACGGTTCGAGCGCACCATGTCGCGCCGCGTACATCAGAGCCGTCCGGCCGTCGTTGGACACGGCTCCAATCTCAGCGCCGTCCCGGATCAGCACCTTGACGGCTCCGAGTCCGCCGAACCCCGCCGCGAGCATGAGCGGTGTTTCCCCGCGAATGTTGGGCGCGTTGACGCTCGCCCCGGCCTCAAGCAGCGAGTGGAGCCTGTCGACCGCACCCTCGCGGGCGGCGCGGGTCAAGGGCGTTTCGCCCTGACCGTCCCAGGCTTCGAGATCTCCCCCGCGCCGAAGAAGCGCATCGACACACCCGGCCCGTCCGTGGTCCGTCGCGTTGGTCAGCGCCGTGTGGCCGTCTTGATCGACGGCGTTCACATCCGCCCCGGTTTCGAGCAGCGCAACCAGACAGGCGGTGTGCCCGCCCTGCGCGGCTGCCATTAGGGCTGTCTCGGCCTTGTGACTCTTGGTGTGGACGTCAGCGCCCGCTGTCAACAGACAGTTCAGCGATTCGAGCGCCCCGTTGCGCGCTGCGTAGATGAGCGCGGTATGTCCGGTGGTCGAGGTCGCGTGGATGTTTGCCGAAAGCCGCAGCAGCACCTGAACTGCGCCGTTCTCACCTCGAGCGGCCGCGAGCATCAGTGCTGTTTCACCGTGCTTGTTGGCCTGATTGACATCGGCTCCAGCCTCGATCAAGCTGCGCAGCGAGGCCGTCGTGCCGTCGCGGGCCGCCCGTGTCAAGAGTGATTCACCGTCGTCGTCCCATGCGTCAAGATCAACCCCGGCTCCCACCAGCGATCTCATCGCGGCGACGTTGCCGGCCCAGGCGGCGATCGCCATGGCGGTGTCGCCCTTGGGAGTTCGGGCGTGGATGTCGGCGTCATGCTCCAGCAGCACATTGACGCAGGCGACATCGCTCATCGCCCCCAGCATCAGCGGCGTGTAGCCCCGACGATCCTTGACGTGCCCAGAAGCGCCGGCTGCAAGCAGTTCCTTGAGGCAGTTCGACCGACCTGACCAAGCTGCGACCGATAACGCTGTGCCTCCGGTGTCGCACGTGGCCTCCAACGGCGCACCGGCGCGAAGCAGGTGACGCAGGCAGCCGAGACTCCCGTTGCCCGCGGCTGCCATCAACGGCGTGTATCCCCGGTCGGTAACGGTGTTGAGATCGGCCTTGGCTCGAAGCAGATACTCGACGCATGCCCCCTGGCCGTGCTGAGCGGCAATGTGCAGCGCCGTGGCTCCGGTCTGATCGCGATGATCGACGTGGATGCCTCGCAGCAGCTCGCGATAGACACTATTCACGTCGCCGACGCGCGCGGCCTCGTGGATCGGTCCTGCGGTCACCGTGCCGTGTGCTGCGAACCATCCCACAACACCTGCCAGTAGCCAACGATATGGAGTTCGGCTGCTCACGTTTCTGTCCCCGTTCATGACGTCATGGTCACCATCGCGGCCGTACATTCGGCCGCATGTCCACGCCATCGTCCAAGCGGCCAAGACTCATCCGACGATCGTGCAGACTCGCATTATCGGAAGCGACGACTGATGTTGGTCGCTCGTCGGTACATCCGAGGTATTCGTGGACTGCGATCTGTCGAGGCGACGTTACCGGACCCTGGGTGTTCGGGGCACGGAGGCCGGAAGCTGCCAGCGGATTGGTAGATGGGGGCGAGCGCGAAGCCGGCGGTCGGCAGCGTGCCGCTGATCCATCGGACGAACCTCCCAGGTGTTGCTTCTCGTAGAAATGCCCCAACCCGGATAATCCACGGCACATCTCTACCCGATATGAGCGTCACGTCTTCCCGGCGTTTCGAGGAAAACGCCGCGGGCGGGTGATTCTGAGGGGCGAACCGTCTGGGCTGCGCCCGGGTCCAAACGAGGGGCTGCGATGCCGGTCGACACGATTGAAACCAGGCAAGAATTGCGCGATGGCCGGTCCCTGACCCAAAGTGGGCGCGTCGACGTCGCTGCCTTTGGGCCCCGGCCTGAGCCGAGACCGATCGTCGCCAGCCCACCCCAATGGCACGTTCTTCATACCCGTGCCCGGCAGGAGAAAGCCCTGGCCAAGACGTTGCTCGCGGCCGGGATCGAGCACTACCTGCCGTTGGTGGGGCGAGTTTCCTACCGGGGTCGGCGAAAGTACATCGTACAGCAGCCGTTGTTTGCCTCGTATCTGTTTATGCACGGCTCGGTTGAAGCAACCTACTTCGCCGTCGCCACCAAGCGCGTTGCAAACGCCATTCGCGTAAGCGATCAGCAGCGCTTTGTCCAAGAGCTTCAACAGATACGACTTGCATTGGAGAACCGGGCTGACCTCAGCCCTTCTCGATATCTCGAGGTCGGTCGGCGGGTTCGTGTCGTCGGCGGTCCGTTCCGCGGCATTGAGGGATTGATCGAGGACCGGTCGAAGGTCGGCCGCCTCGTGCTTCAAATCGCTGCCTTGGGCCGCGCTACGAGTCTGGAGATCGACGCTGATCTCCTCGAGCCGGTGGACTAGAGCTGGGGCCAAAGCCTTCGCTTTTCTCCACTGGAAAAGTCTCTTCGACGGCGTCGGCGCCGCACGGCGGTGCGCTCGACGGGGGCGAAGCCCCGACATTTTTCGCCGATGGTCGCTCGATCCTCGGGCGAGCGCCGAATCATCAAGATGCGAACGAACCGACCAGCACCCAGGATGTCGTTGTCGCTACATTTGTTCGACGACGCCGCGTCGGCTTGTACCGATCGGCCGACGACGGTGTGCGTTTTCGGCGCCGCATTGGATACGGGGAACCTCGGCGTCGAGGCGCTTGGTCTTTCGATTCTGCGCGGCCTTGAGCAGCGATTGCCCAACGCCCGGCTCATCGTCTTCTCCGGCCGGCCGGGGAGGCGCCTTGCCCGCGTCGAGTTGCCTTCGCCGCACGGCCCGCAGACCATCGCGTATGAGGAGATTGGCGCCTCGCTCTCGCGCGACCCGTTCAAACCCGGCAACCTGTACATTGAGCATGCCCTGCACCGAATTGGATGTGGCGCGCGATCCGGATCGGTAAGTCGAGTTCTAAGCGAAGCTGATCTGATACTCGATGTGTCGGGTGGCGATAGTTTTACCACGATGTACGGCCCGTACCGCTACAAATACGCCGTCTATCCGAAGCGTATCGCCTTGCGGTTCGAGGCGCCGTTCGTTTTGCTGCCCCAGACGTACGGGCCGTTTGATGCTGACCACGCAGACGAAGTTCGAGTTCTGCTTCGCTCGGCGGCTCAGATTTGGGCCCGCGATCAGGCCGGCTGTAAAGCGGTCGAGCAACTCGCGGCGGACGTATCAGTTGGTCGTTCGGCGGACATGGCGTTCATACTCCCGGCCGACCCTGCGGCCGCGAAAATCCCAACCGTCTCAAAACCACTGGTGGGCGTGAACGTGAGCGGGCTGCTCTTCAACGACACCGCCGGAAACGTACGGCAACGGTTCAACCTTTGCTGCGACTATCGCCGGCTGATGCATGATATGGTTGTTGCGATCTTGGGCGCCGACGCAGACGCGCACATTCTGTTCGTGCCGCATGTCGTCGTTGACCGACACCATGTCGAGTCCGACCTGCGGGCCTGCGAAACGCTACAAGCTACGCTTGGCGACGAGTTGGGCCGGCGCACGACGGTGATGCCGAATCCAAGTTCGGCCTGCGAGGCGAAGGGGATCATCAGCCGGTGCGACTACTTTGTTGGTACGAGAATGCATGCCTGTATCGCGGCGCTGTCAAGCGAAGTGCCCGCCAGTGCGATCGCGTACAGCATCAAGACGTCCGGCGTCTTCGGTACGCTTGGCATGGAGCATGCTGTGTTCGATGCGAGATCGCTTAGCGCTGATGACATTGTGTCCGGGATCGTGGCGCGGTTTCGTGCCCGGGCTTCGGATCGTGAACTGATTCGACAACGCTTGGGCGGCGCCATTGCCAGCGTCGATCGTATGTTCGACAAAGTGGTCAGTCTGGTCCAAAGGGGTCAAAAGAGGCGAGCCGCATGATTCGTCGAGCGGAACTGTTGATCGCGCCATGGGATGCGGTTCCGGCTGATCCCGAAGAGACGGCGCGCTGCCTTGCTCGTTCGCTCAAGGCGCCACAGTTTGAGCTGCGCGCGACCGGTTCGGGGCACGCGGTTCTATTCGCCTACGAAGGGCAAGCTGACAGTGCGGTAACGAGCGACAGCGGTGATTGGTCCATCACTGAAGGGCATTGGCCGGAACCCGTCGGGCTGCGTCTGAGCGTCTCGTCGGAGCCCGCCGACCCATCTTGGACGGTCGAAGTCGATCATTATGGATTGCGTCCGCTGTACTTCGGCCTGGATCGTCGTCGCCAGCCGGTCGTTTCCACAAGGCCGGAGATGGTCGCGGCCCTGATCGGGAGTCGGCTCTCGGCTCAGGCGTTGGCTGAGCAACTGCTTGTTGGATACAACCTGGAGAACCACTGTGTTTTCGAGGATGTCTTCCGTTTGCGCCCGCAAATGAGATTGAGCTATGAGCATTCGTGCGGATTTCGTGTGACGCCGACGCAAAATGAAGCGACAAGTCGACGCGATGCCGAGCAATCGCCACCTACTTCTGAACAATGGATAGAGGCGATCACACCCACGATCACCGACGCCTTTGACGCCGGCTACGCGTTGGAGTTATCCGGCGGTGTGGATAGCCGGTTCGTGCTGGCGATCGGATTGCACGCGGGCGTCAAACCCCGCTTGGCGTTTACGCTCGGCTCAGATGACGATGAGGACGTTCAGATCGCGCAGTTGATCTGTGATCGTTTCGACATCGATCATCTGACGCTCCCGGTCGAGATCGATCCAACGCGCATCGCCGCGGACGCCTACGACTTCGTGATGCGAAGCGGCTTTGCCGCCAATGCCTGCGGCTACGCCTGGCTACCGGCGGCGTTCGAGCAGCTCTCGTCGAGACGCACGGCCCAGATCGGCGGCGGGGGAGGGGAATGCGCTTCCGGCTTCTACTATGGCCCGGCCGATTTCCTGGGCGCCTCGCGAGTACTTGATGAACTCTGGGTGCGAGCGCGATTGTTCAAATCGGGCGTTGAAATGACGGAGATGTTCGGGCGAACTCGGGGTCGCCTCCTGTCCGCGGACGTCACGAATACCGTCCTACGAATCTTGCGAGCGAAACACCGCACTTGGCGTGAGGCGAGCGATGCGTTCTATCTCACGCAGCGGGTTCCCAATGCGGGCGGTCCGGTTCTTTGTGCGTCGGCGTGCTGGTACGAACCGCTGCAGCCGCTCCTGCACCAGCCGCACATCGAATGGACGCGGAGTCTCACCCCGAGCCAGCGCGCCCATCGTCGCACCCAAATGAGACTCATTCATCAGCTTGATGCAGTGCTGGGAGAGATTCCCTATTCAGGCGGCCGAAGATATGCCCGTACTTTCGCTGCAAAGCTCAGACAGCGCGTGCGCAGGTTCTCCTCGGCGGCGAGAAAGATTCGTCGGCGACTCGCAGATCACCGGGCGGCCCCGGACCAGGGTGCGGA
>JACZXL010000212.1 GCA_022571635.1 Planctomycetota bacterium | reverse complement strand
ATCCGTTTGAGTCGCCCCAGGCCAAAGGCCAATTTGATGCGACCGGGAATCCTCTGATTCGCCCAGTTGATCTTTTGCTCCAGCACGATGGGCGAGTGCATGGTGTAGATATAACGGGGGCCATCACCCAACGCCTTCATCACACCGGCGCCGGTAAATGGCGCGTGGATGTGGACCACGTCCCACGTCTCATGACCGAGCCATTTGCGTGTGGCCTGAGCTGCGGCCTGAATGGCTCGCTCGGCCCGTCTGGGATGCCAGCGGGCAAGGGAAGGACGATCGTACCGCAAGATGCGCACGCCATGCGATTCTGAAAGCGGGCCTCGACCATCTTCAGAGCTTTGTCGAGTGCAGACGATGGTCACAGCGTGTCCGCGATCGCGCATCGCCAATGCAGTATCCCACGCGACACGCTCCGCCCCGCCTGGTCGGTCAAGAAAGCACGAGCCGGCCGAAAGATAATTCATCTCTCACCTCGGAGACGCCTCGCTGCACGAACCCGTCGCAACTGGGTGCCGATTCGCCTCAGTTCCCACCCGCGCGGGGCGCCGTTCGCACAGTGCGGTCGCGATGGACAGGGTGCCGCGAGATCACCGACCAAGTTGTACACGAGTTCCCCCGGCGGCGAGACGGTCGAGCGAACGCCTGGATGCTCGGTCTCGCTCTCTTGTGACACTTTTACTACAAACGGTGCGGAGGTCGATTGGAAAACGTGGAGAAAACGGGCCCCGGTGGATGGACCAGGGCCCAAGGGCTGACTCGCTCGTGGGGTCCGGTTCGCTCGCCGGCGTCTGGCCGCCTCCGCGCCAGCTGAGACGGCCCAGAGGCCAATCTGCGCAATCGTCGCGGGGCTTCGCCGTCAACAGGTCTTCCTACTGGCAACCGTCTCAGAATCGAGCTCGGTCGGACAACCAGGCGCATCCAACGGCCAGAAGTCGGCGGGCTTGCCGTAGAACTCGAGGAACCGTCGAACGTCGTCAGCGATACGATCGACGACCCACCGGCGGGTCTGCTCGTCCCACTGCGGTCGCTGCCGAATCGGCTTCGTGAATGTCCGCTTGAAGGCGCGCCGTAGCGCTTTGGGGATCAAGGCGTCGCGCAACCGATCGTAGCCCGGTAGCTGCCGCAGCGCGTTCAAGGCGATCCTATCCTCGTGCTTGTCAGACCAGACATTGCGCGGCCGATCGGCATCCGGTATGTCCGACTCTGGCGCTACCTCGAGGAACTTGAAGCACCGGCTCAGTACCGCGTGCGGGTCAGCCGTGAAGTCTTCGAAGAACAACACGAGAATGCGTTCATCCGGGAAATAACGGCGATAGGCATTGATCTGGGTCCAGTACAAGCCCGAATCGATCAGCTCCGGCCACGTTCGCAGGGCCTTGCGGAACGAAGCGGGTATTGAAACCCCTCGGTGCCTCAACTGAATCCACATGGACTCCAGGCGCGCCAGCGGGCTCCGCGTGATGTAGATGATCCGCGCATCCGGAGCATAATCGACGAGCCGCTTGAGCGCGTCGGGGTAGACACCGGTTTGCGAGTACGTGGTGCTTCCGTCGCCGATGGCCTTGTGACCTGCGGCCGATTCAAACAGCGAGGCGTACCAGGCATAACCGCGCTTGAACTTCTTCGGTACGGTGAAGAACTGCGGCTCTTTCGGATCGCAGATGAACACGTCAGGATGAGCGCCCAGCAGCTCGCAAACGCTTGTCGTTCCCGCCTTGGGGGCGCCGATGAGGAAGAAATTCGGCTTGACAATCGTATCTCCCATGTTGCCTCCTGCTTCCATTTACGCATGTCGAACAACGGACTCCATATCCGTTGTCGGCCGAAGAATCCCGGAGTTCGTGTATTCGTAATCTTAGGCCTCGAAGCGGAAGCAAGCGTCAACGACCTTCAAGCCGCGCGCTGAGCTGAATCGTCATCGGGAGGCTCGCCGCCATAGTCAATGTAGAGCGACCCCGAGTCGTCGGACATGTGCGGAAAATCCTGTACATCGCAGCGCGACCCTGCTCGCTCGGTTTGAGAGTAGCCGAAATTGCCCAAGTGTTGCGACCAGCGATCCACCCGGCTTACGCTAGCCACATCGACAAGTCACGCTGAAGCAGGCTCTGGAGTTTGAGAATATCTTCGCGAAAGTCCTCAATCAGCGATCGGCGCAGTTCCGCCTGGAATTCAGGCCTTTCCAAGTTACGCATTCGAAGTCGATTTTTGAATTGACGAGCGATACGACGGACCCGGCGGGTGGGGATGAAGGTCTTCACAAGAGCCTTGAGCCGATTTGGTTTCGCGATCAGGCCGGTAATCGCGTGCACCATCCTGCTCCGCGGTAAACCCGAGACGTTGTACTGGATGCTGGCATCAACTTGATACTCCGGATCAACACCGAGAAACTGAAAAGCGTCTCGCAACAGACCCTGTGCATCCTCGCACAAATCGTCGTATAAGAACACCAACAGTTGGTCAGGGCCAAATAAATCCATATACATCTTGATCTGCTCATAATAAAACCCTCGTCGAAGGTAATGCCAGATCGGAGCATAGTTTTCGGCGATCCGCTGAGGCTCTTGCGCGAGCGCAGCGGCAAAGGAGAGCGTTTCTTTGCCATCCCGCAGCATGTGAGTATAGGCTGAGAAAGCGCGGTCCGCCGGCTGCCGGAGCACAGCGATGAGCTTGACGTGAGGGATGTAGTGATGGATCCGCTGCGCCGCTTCCTCGCTCGAAAGGTACACATCACAAGTTTCTCCGATTGCAATTGCTTCCCCCGCAGCCTCAAAAATGGCCTCATACTCGGCGAGTTTGGTGATGATGAATCCTCCCCTTTGCGATACCTTGTTGGAACCGCAGAATCGCGTGGGGTCGCGATCCAGATCGAAGAAATGTGTCTTGACCGGACACATGAAGACTTCGGGGTGTTGATCCAAATACTGCATGAGGGACGTCGTACCCGACTTCGCGGCGCCGATGACCAGAAAGTTTGGAAGTGTCACGTCCGGTCACCTCGTAGGGCTGGGTCTCTGCTCAAGCGCCGCGGAACTGGCCCACCGCTCGCAAACCGTCAGCCCCCACGCCTCATCGAGCGCTCGATAGGCCAGCGGAGCGTCCTTGCTGTTGCCCAAGCTGACACCGTTTCCTGTTGGTAAAGCAGCATATAGTAGGGCGTAGGTCAACGAGCTTCAAGCCGCGCACTGAGCTGAATCGTCATCGGGAGGCTCGTCCCCATAGTCACTGTAGGGCAACCCGGGGTCTTCGTGCACGGGCGCCAGAGGGGCCTGTGCTCCGTGCTTCAGATCCATAGCCAGCCCCATGAAGAACACGGACAGGAGGACGTGAAAGAATGACAGGGTCGTGGTTGGGTGATACAGCGAATGATTCACGAAGCCGTGCGCGTACGTCATGACCATGAACGCGATGAGCAAGTTGATCAACAACGGATCGGCCCCGATCAGACGGCGGCGTTTCCAGGTGCGAACGGTGCACAACCCTGTATAGGCGACAAGGAAGAACACCGGCATCGCATAGGTGATCCCGCCGACGTACAGCGTCTCGGTGTATCCGTTGTGCGCATGCGCTTCGCCCGTAGACTCCGAACGAAGAAACGACTCGCCCTCGGTTTCCAAAAGACCTAGAAATGGACGTTCGGCAATAATGTTGGTCAGGTATCGCTTGCCGGTCTCCAACCGGCCGGTCTCAAGCGATTCGAACCGCTCGAGCTTCACGGTTCCCGCAAAGCCAAATACCCAGGCGATACCACCGGCCAAGATGAGTCCGGCGATGGCGGTCAGCACGGGTCGGCGGGTTAGGAATACGACCAAGGGGAACGAGGCGCCGATCATCACGACCATGGTCGAGCGGCTGGCCGTGAGCAAACCCATTGCCACCGCCACGGCGGTGAATCCAATCAGGATCGGTTTCAAGAGGAGGATGTGGGTGCGGATGGCCCAATACAGGGTTAGCGGCGCCGCCAGCGCGAAGAGTACGCCGATGTGGTTGGGGTTTGTGCCGTAGGGGAAAAAGCGACCGACCCCATGGAACGACTGGGCCGGATGCAAAACCAGGTCCGAAAGCGGCAGCAGAAGGGCCAGGGCCAAGCCCAACGAGATGGCCCGGATCACCCGCTGGAGCGACGCTTCATCAACAATTGTCCGGTTCACCGAAAGGGCGGCCACGACCAGGATCATCCATTGCATACGAATCGCCAACGCCAGGGCAAGATCACGAACGGTCAAGATGAAGATAAATGCGACCGCGGCTATCACGAGGTACATCCAGGCCAACGGCGGCGTCCGCCGGCGCGGAGTGGGATCCAGCCATGCGGTGACCGCCACCAGACCGTACATAGCAAAGCCCGTGAGCTTGGCAATCGGCTGGATCAGCCCCAAATCGACCATTTCACCCAGCGTAAGCCAGATCATCATCAGGCTCAGGGCAGTCGGCATTCGGTACTTTGCGGGGATGGCCAGGAAGCCCACCGCCACACCCACCACCACCACGAGCAGTAGCGGCAAGGGAACGATTTCCAGGTAGCGTCCGATCTTGTCCATGGCAACGGGTATCGGCGAGTGGGTTCCAAACGCGGAGGCGCGATCGAACTCGGCGGCTTACGATATGTATCGTATGGCGGCTACGCCTCGATGAGGCCCGTACCCAAAGTGGTCCGGCTGTACGTGTTATCGGGCATATGCGGCGTTCCTGGCCCACGGCGTCATCGAAGCAGGCGCGGTGATGGGAAGCACACTGAACGGCATGATGCTCCTGTTTGGAATCGCGTTGTTTGACCGTCTTCCGGAGTTGATCCGGCAGGCCTCTTACGAGTGGTATGACACAGCCCCGGAGGACACACTCGCAAGGCAACTGGTGCAGCCCTCTGGCTGTTGAACTGGTCCACCCGCAAACACCAGCCCGAAGGACCGACGTCGCTCTCCCGGTAGGGGGCCGCCGTCCGGCCACTTTCCCGTGGAAGCACAGCGCGCGAGACCGCCATGGACGTGATGAGTGTGCCGTATCCGCGAAGGGCAGCGACGGCCGGCTGCAGCGACTCCACGCGAACCACCAGCGCCCGCGCGAGGCAAGATCTGTGATGGCCCAGATGTCCCGCAACCTCAACGAGGCCCTGGGCGGATGCTGTCAGCGCCAGCGCCTACTCCTTGCGCACTGCGACAGCCGGCCCGTCGAATCACCCTTGACGTTATACTTGACGGTTGCCGATGCGGCACCGGGGGGGATAGGCGTTTGCGCGTGTGGTTGGCGATCCCTGCGCGGAGTGATGGCCGGCGATGAGGCGACAGCTCAAAGATTCCCTCAAGCGAGCCCTGTTTCGGGTCTATAAGCTCGCAACCCGCATGGGCATACACGTCATTCCCGTCCATTACTACTCACCCGTTCCCAACATCATCGAACTCGAACGGACCAAGGACGAGTGGGCGAAAAAGTCGGAGTTACCCGGCCTGCCAATCGATCTGGATCAACAAGTCGAGAACCTGCGCGCGATTTGCCTGCCGTACCAGGGCGAATACGCGGGGAACGCTGCCTTCTGTGAAGCGGTGGCCGAGCACGCTGGGCCAGGATATGGCTACGTGGAGGCCCAGGCGCTGCATTCGGTGATCCGACACTTCAAACCGAAGCGGATCATCGAGGTCGGCAGCGGCGTATCGACGTTCTGCATGCTCACGGCCCTGGATCTGAACAGGAAAGAAGGCGGTCACGAGACGACGATGACGTGCGTCGAGCCCTACCCCTCGCCGCGGCTGAGGAACACCCCGCGGATCAAGCTCATTGAAAAGAAGGTGCAGGCCCTACCGGTGGACATGTTTATCGAGATCGGCGACGGGGACTTTCTCTTCATCGATTCGTCGCACGCCGTCAAACCGGGCAGCGACGTCAACCATCTGATCCTGGAAGTCCTTCCACGTCTTCAACCCGGCGTCATCGTCCACTTCCACGATATCTATCTGCCCTACGACTATCAGCGCGACGTGCTGAAGACCTTTCTGCACTCGTCTGAGACCTCGCTGCTCCGCGCGTTTTTGACGCACAACGACCGCGTAAGAATCATCTTCTGCCTCAGCCATCTTCATTACGAGCGCTGCGATGATCTAAGGCAGGTTTTTCCGGAATACGACCCCCAAACTGGCCTCAACGGGCTGATACCAGCCGGCACCCAGGCGTTCGAGATTTCCGCGAACCATTTCCCCTCATCGATCTATCTCCAGACGTGCTAAGGGTCATCACTGAAGGAGCCCAGATGAGATGTTCGGAAAACCCGGTTCGAGGTTCAGGGTGCGCTGACGTCTGACACGGCGGTCGCCGGGCGGATCAACCGCACCCGTAGCGTTGCCTGAGTGATTGACGGCCGTCGTGCGGTCTGCCAGTGGAGTTCGCTATACCCTCAGAAGCCAAGCTGGCCTGATCTGCATTGGGGCCAATTATACGAATCGCAGTTGATCCGCAGGCGTGTGCCATGCTTCGACCCTTTTAGGGCAAAGCATCCTTCACCCCAACGGGTCGGGGATGAAGCATGGCGCCCGGGCAACGCCTGAGAATTACTTGGGATTCGTATAAGAACACCGACGACTCCGCTTCGCTCCGCTGTCGGTGGCACCCCAAGCGACGCACCGCACCGGCGCCACGCACAGCGAGTCTTTCCCGGCGCGCCGGGATGCGTGCTTCGGCGCCTCTGCGTA
>JACZXL010000211.1 GCA_022571635.1 Planctomycetota bacterium | reverse complement strand
GTCGTTGTTCAGGTCGGCAGCGACCGAGTTGCCTCCAAAGCCATTGGTTGAGGCGGGGAACACGAACGAGATGAAATTGGCCATGCCGTCGCCACCGTTGCCTTGATTCAGGAGGTAGCGGTCGGCGCCGTCGTCGGTGATGATCAGGTCCATCATGCCGTCGCTGTTCAGATCAGCGGCGGACACGAAGTACCCGGAGCCCTGGTAGACGATCTCGGTCGCGTTGAAGAAGCCTTCGTTGGCGGGGTTGTTGTAGCTAATCCTGGTCAAAGTCGACAGGGCCATATCCTTGACGACGTCGTTGGTGCCGTCGCCGTTCATGTCCACTATGACGCCCGAGGTCCCGAAATCCGAGTGCAGCATGGTCGAGCTCATGCGCAACAGGCTCTCGTCGGTGAAGAAGCCGTTGCCGTCATTGACCAGGAGCCGGTCCTCGAGATTGCCGTAATCGACGAAGTACAGGTCCGGGCGGCCGTTGCCGGTCACGTCCCCCGCGGCTACCGCACAGAAGTCCGGCGTGACGGGGAGTAAGGGGATACGTGCCGGCTCATAGACGAAGCCCTGCCAGACACCTGCGACCTCACCCTGGTTCACGTACACCCGCGGATGCGAGATGGTCGTCGGCTGACCTGTGCTATACGTTGGCGCAGTGACAATGTCGAGCCAGCCGTCGCCGTCCACATCGGCCAGGGCCACGTCGCGGTCGTTGGTCAGGTCGAGGAAGGCGGAGATGTACTGGTTGGTGCGGTCCACCAGGACGCCGTTGATCGAGTGGCCTTCGGCGGTCCCCTCGTTCATGAACAGGACGTTGCGCCTCCGGCCGGTGGTTGTAAACGGCTGCTTGCGGACCACGACCAAGTCGATATCGCCGTCGTGGTCAAGATCGCCCCAGGCGTAGTCCTTCTCCTCACTGTCGCTTGCGAAGAGGCTGCTGGCGACGACGCTACGCTGAGATGTCTCGTCAACGAATCTCGCAAACTGCGCCGTCGCCGTACTGGACCAACAGGCGATCGTCAATGCCGCAAGAAGGGGGATCCTGACCGTGCTCATTGTGCCGCGCAACATTTGATCAGATCCTCCGATCTAGTGGCGTGCCGCCCCCAGGCTGAGAACAAATGATAGCCGACATTCCCCATTTGACCTTTGCCCGGCTCCACCGCCGAGCTTTCCGAGCACGAGTGTAACGCCCCGCCCGGAAACCCAAGTTCCAGTCCCTTGCTTCTGACTGGAATCGGCGGTGACGGGCCGAGTCCCCCCCAAACACTCCCGTCCTGCCCTGTAGAAAAGCTCCGCTTTGAACCGACGTGAAGGGTATGAGCACCGCCTGCAAGTCACCATGGATGGTGGCGGCGGTCGCGTTGGCCAAACACCATCAGGGCTCGGCGCTCACGGCGCACACCTATCACACCCGCCGGCGCGAAATGGGACTCATGGCCGTGACCCACAACATCATGATCCTTCGTCCCATCAAGCTTTTCTACAAGGCAAGCCTGTCCCCTTTTTCTTCTCCGTTACGGCAGTAAGCCAAGCATGTTCACACACGCCCACACCATGAGCAGGATGAAAGCGATCCGCAGCAACTTGATTGGCAGCTTGTGCGTGAGTCTGGCCCCAATGAGCGCGCCAATCATCGCCGTCGGAACAAGGCACGTCGCCAGCAACAGACTCTCCTTGAATTGGATGGGGTCAGCCGTTACCCCACGCTCAACAAGCTCACTCAATCCCACATTCTTCCGCCAAGCGCCGACCGCGCTGGTAATGCACATCACGGCCGTCGCTGTGGCGATGCTCTCTCGTAGCGGCAATCGACAAATACGTTGAAGCAATGGCACGGCGATCGGCCCACCCCCAATTCCCAGCAAACCTGCAGCAAACCCCATTAGCGAACCAACGAATCCGGCCGAAAGCCAAGCGATTCGAGGCGATCGGCTGTTGTCTTTGCGCCCATCCTCAAACAGCTTCAGCATATTGATCGCAATGATGTAAAGAAGGAAGACGCCGAAGAGCTTCATCAACAACTCGCCGTCGAACCGGTCGCTCAAAAAGACGCCGACCAGGATCAGCACCAGCCCAAAAGGCAGCATGCGGAGCACGACACCCCACTGAACCGCCTTCGCCTGGTGATGACGAAACAGAGCAGGCGCAGCAACGAAGACGTTCACAATCATCGCCGCCGCTTGCGCCAGATGCTGGTCTTTGCCCATCGCCAAGGTGACCACGGGGATGATGACCAACGAGCCGCCAATGCCGACCAGCCCACCAGCGGTTCCCGCGGCGAGTCCGAGAATAAGTAGGATGATAAGCTCGTTCAGGGGAACCCCTGCCATCATCCCAGTGTAGGGACAGATTCAAACGCTGCGCAGCAACGCGGGAGAGGCCCCGCAACTTGCGGGCACAATCGACAGGATTTCCCCAAGATGACGCGCCAAAGCGCCGGGCCCTCAGGACCCGAGCCTCACATCGAGTCGGTCCCAGTCGTTGCTGGTCGCGACCAGCAACGGAGGTAGACTGAATTCACAGATACGGCCTCTCAAACATCAGTCTCTCATCGGGAAAACGAGGGACGGGTCGTATCCCGAGGGGATCCGTCCCATGAAACTGAAGAATGGAACTCACCGTGCTACGGGATCGCTGTCTCGTTACCAACGTTTCGCCCTGCCCATGATCGGATGTTCAGCAGCTTTGACCGGTGCTGCCAGCGGCTGGCTGATCACCGACCCGGCCATGTCACAGCTGCCGAAGCTAACGTCGACAGTATCGGTTGAGCAGATGGACGGCGAGTCGGCCAATCTGTCATCCACGCAAACTATCCAAGAGACCGAACAGGTCGTGCCATCGTTCAATGGCCGACCGGTTCGGGCCCTTCGCACGATTCGAATGATGGTGACCGCCTACAGCCCCGACGCTCAATCGTGCGGCGAGTTTGCCGATGGCATCACCGCCAGCGGATATTCCGTCAAGACCAACGGCATGAAGCTCGTCGCAGCGGACACGTCGATGTTGCCTTTCGGAACGATGCTCTCGATCCCCGGGTATGACGATGGATTCGTCGTGCCGGTCTTGGATCGTGGCGGGGCGATCAAAGGCAACCATCTCGACGCGCTATTCCCAACACACGAAGAGGCGCTGCAATGGGGCGTGCGTCATCTTGATGTGACGATCTGGGAATACGCCGACGGCAAGCCCAACGATTTCAAGTCGATTTATTGAACCACAGCGTTTCGCCGCCGCGGTCACGAGGCGTACTGGGTCGATTACGCGTGATTCCCACCAACTCCTTGATCGAGTCTGGTAGACTCTAATGCATGATCAGTCGCGTCCATAGTTTTGTGCTGCAGGGGATCGACGCTCGGCCGTGCGAGATCGAAGCGGATCTCAGCCCGGTGGGCCTGCCCAAGACGACGGTGGTGGGGCTGCCCGATGCGGCGGTGAAGGAATCGATCGAACGGGTGCGCACTGCTTTGCTCAACAGCGGGTTCCGCTACCCCCAAAGTCGAATCACGATCAATCTCGCCCCAGCGGATGTGCGAAAGGAAGGGCCGGTCTACGACCTGCCGATGGCGGTGGCGCTGCTTCTGGCAAGCGGCACGATCGAACCGAGCGCAGATGGAACACGGCCACGGTCCGAGGACTATCTCATTGCCGGCGAACTTGCCTTGGACGGAAGAGTTCGGCGCATCAAGGGAACGATCAGCTTGGCGTTGCTGGCGAAGGAGCGTGGTGTGAAGGGCGTGATCGTGCCGCAGGCCAACGCGGCCGAGGCCGCGGCCGTCGATGGGATCGACGTACTTGGCGTCGAGTCACTCGGCCAAGTCGTCGGCATATTCAACGGCCAGTGCGCCGCGGTGCCGCATCCCACCGTCGATATAGAGTCAATGATCGCTGAGACGACTGCCGAAGTCGACTTTGCGGATGTTCGGGGTCAGGAGGCGGCGAAACGTGCGGTGACCATTGCCGCGGCGGGCGGGCATAACGTCCTGATGATCGGTCCGGCCGGGACCGGCAAAACGATGATGGCTAAGGCGCTCTCCGGCGTGTTGCCGCCGCTATCGCGCGACGAAGCGCTGGAAGTGACGCGAATCTATTCGAGCGTAGGACTGCTTCCGGCTGATCAACCCTTGATGACTCGGCGGCCGGTGCGCTCGCCTCACCATACCGCATCGAGTCCGGCAATCATCGGCGGCGGCACGATCCCTCGGCCGGGCGATGTGAGTCTGGCCCATCGCGGCGTGCTGTTCCTGGATGAAATGCCCGAGTTCGCGCGCGATGTGCTGGAGACGCTTCGCCAGCCGCTTGAGGACGGATGCGTCACCGTCGCTCGCTCCCACGCCTCAGTGCGTTTCCCGGCGCGTTTCATGCTCGTGGGGGCCCTGAACCCGACACCCAAAGGCAATCTGGCCATGGACGAGCTCAGCCAGCGCGCGATGGAGAAGTATCTATCGCGGTTGTCCGGTCCACTGATCGACCGGATCGACATTCACGTCGAAGTTCCGAGCGTGCCGTACCGGCAGCTCGCCTCGAAGCAGCGCGGGACGAGTAGCGCCGAGATTCGTTCCGTCGTCGCTAAAGCCCGGCGCGTGCAGGCATCGAGGCAAGGACCGCAACTGACGAATGCTGAACTTTCCGGAAAGATGCTCGATCGACACGCAAAGCTGGACGAGCCCGCCCAGACGCTGCTTGGCCAGGCAATGACCGAACTGAAGCTCAGCGCCCGCGGCTACGACAAGATTCGTCGGGTGGCGAGAACGATCGCCGATCTGGAGAACTGCGAGGCTGTGCAGTCACATCACATCGCCGAGGCTGTCCAATATCGACTTCTGGATCGGATGATTTGACGGTTCGAGGAAATCCGGAAGGTCGGTTGTGTGTCAACCATACGCAGTGACGAGAACTTCAGATCGCCCCCTGACTTTGGGCTGTCGCGGGAATAACCGTATCCTGATGCGTACATGAAAGATCATGACCTCGCCAAGCGCGTATTGAAGTGGGTCGTTCCCGTGCGGGATAACGAGATTCGCGCGGTTGTGCTGTCAACTCTGTTTTTCTTCTTGCTCTTTGCCGGCTACTACCCGCTTCGGGCGCTGCGTGAAACGATGGGCGTCGAGAGCGGTGTTAGCACGATCCCCTTGCTATGGACATGCACGCTCGTCGTCATGTTGCTGATCAATCCGATTTATGCCTGGATCGTGAGCCGCTATCCGCGTCGCGTGTTTATCCCGTTTGTCTACAGGTTCTTTCTTCTGAACTTGATCATCTTCTTCGCGCTGAGCAAGCTGTTGCCCCAAGAGGTTCATGTCTACCTCGGTCGCACGTTCTATGTCTGGCTCAGTGTGTTCAATTTGTTCGTTGTTTCCGTCGCGTGGGGATTTATCGACGACATTTTCAGCAGCGCTCAGGGCAAACGGTTGTTCGGATTCGTCGCATCCGGCGCAAGCATCGGCGGATTGGTGGGATCAGCGTTTACGATCTATCTGGCGGACAAGATCGATCCAATCAACGTGATGATCTTTTCTATTGTAATGATCGAAGCAAGCGCTCAGTGCATTCGACCACTGGATCGTGTAGCCAAAACGGTCCGCGGTGCCAAGCAATCGACTGCGGATGAACGGAAAGCTCAATACGACGCGCCGATTCGAGGAACGATGTGGGACGGGATGAGACGTGTCGCATCATCACGCTATCTATTGAGTATTTGCTTGTTCATGTTCTTTTTGAGTCTTATGGGCACCTTCCTGTACATGGTGCAAGCCGACATCGCTGCGGATTATTTCGACGATCGTTCCTCGCGAGTAGTGTTCTTTGCGCGCATCAATCTTTTCGTCAACGGTATCGCAGCGCTCATTCAGATCTTCGTCACAGCTCGATTCATGAAATCGTTCGGAGTTGGTGTCACGCTCGGCTTGTTGCCGATCATCGCTGTTGTCGCTTTCGCCGGATTGGGGATTGCGCTCCTCACAGCGCAAATCGGTCTGATCTTCTGGGTCTTTATTATCGCACAAGTCGGTCGACGGGCCGGGAACTACGCGCTCGCGCGGCCATCACGTGAAGTTCTCTATACGGTCGTGCCACGCCAGGACAAATACAAGTCCAAGACCTTCATCGATACGTTCATCACGCGCGCAAGTGATCAGGTCAACGTTTGGGGATTTCGGGGCCTTACGGCGATGGGACTCAGCGTTGGAGCGATTATGTTTGTCGCAGTACCACTTGCTGCCGGGTGGTTCGTGCTCGCCTTGGCCCTCGGCGCTCGGCAGAAACGCCTCGCTGAGGTTCCGCTGTGATACGTGCGGCTACGACCTACGCGGCGGACATGAACGCTGCCCGGAGTGTGGGGCCGTGTCCGGTGCCCGCTGAGCTACATGTGGGGTCCAGGACGTGGCCGGCCGGAAAGCCGCTCCTCACCGGTCAGTCGGTCCAGCCCGTTGCCCCAATAGTCCCGCAAACCCGCCTAAGGGGGTCGGAAACGGCCCTGGAGGCATCCTCCGGTCTGTCAAAACAGAAGAAGCTGGTTGATTAGGGGAATTCTACCAGCAGCACCATCGCCGAGGAAAAGGTGTCTTTTTCGGGATATTGCCCCAGTCACCCTCCGCCTCCTTCGTGTATACTTTGGCGACCTGATCATGGTGAAGATGGCTGTGGTATGATTGCACAATCGCCCCGGCCGCACACATGAAAGGGTGAA
>JACZXL010000210.1 GCA_022571635.1 Planctomycetota bacterium | reverse complement strand
TGGCCTTGGCCCGAACGGATCTGGCTTGAAGAAACGCGACTTGGCATTGTCTGCATCCGTAGGTGGCGTGGCCGAGACACGAGTCCGGCTGCTCGGGCTCATACCGAACTCGACGAGGAATTCGTGTGTCTGTTTCGCCGCTCGATTGGCGATTCCGAGGTACGGATTCTGAATCAACATGCCGCTCTTGGTCTTGACAACGAGCCCGTGAACCGCCGCCTCCTCCTCCGCCTCGACCCAGCGGCCGTACGCCTGGCAGTACAACGCCAGCATAGAGCGGTCGAGCTGAGTCAATAACCCCATCCGTTCAAGCTGGACGCTGACCCGCTTCCACTCAACTTTTGCCCGGCGACTCAGGTGCGCGGGACTGGTCGGGCGCGCCGGCTTCGGCCGCGGCTCGATGCCGCCTCGATTCAGATCACCGATCCGCCGGCTGCCGCGGGCGAGCTTGAGCTTCGTCGGTACTGGCTTGGGGCCGCGCCTCATGCAGGCACCGCCTCTGCTGTCACCAGATCTGTAAATCGCTCCCCGTCCGATTCGCGCACAGGCGAGATGTCCGTGAAGTTCATGTACCGCCGAAGGATCACGTCCACGTAACGCGGCTCGATCTCGATGCCGTAGCAGGTGCGGCCAAGCTGCTCGGCGGCAATGAGGGTGGTGCCCGAACCGAGGAAGGGGTCAAGGACAGTATTGCGCCGGGCGCTGCTGTTCGATATCGCGCGTGCCACAAGCTGGACTGGTTTCATCGTCGGGTGTTCCGGTGAGCGCTTGGGCCTGGTAAATTCCCAGACGTCGTCCTGTTTTCGATCGGCGCGGTAACTCGACGACGTTGTCCAGCCATACCAGATGGGTTCATATCGACGGTGATACTTGCTCCGCCCAAGCACGAACATGTCCTTGACCCAAATGATCGTTGCTGACCAATGGAATCCCGCATCGCGGAGCGTCTCATCGAGCAGCGGCCATCGTTCAGATCCAAGCACGCAGTACACATCACCTTTGACGAACTTCGCCAGCGATGCAGCAAACGCCGTGAGCATGCGTCCGAAGTCCGCCTCTGGCATGGAGTCGTTCACCAACCCTTGCCGCTGCCGATGCCGGGGGTTCTTGTCCGTGCCGATTCCCACATTCCACGGGGGATCTGTGAACGCCATATTCGCTCGCTTACCGCCCAACACGGCGGCCACGTCGGCCTCGTCCGTCGCATCCCCGCACAGTACCCTGTGCCGTCCACAGGCCCACACGTCGCCAACCTGGGCAACACACGGCCCGTCACGCGGGGCCGGCGGTTCGTCCTCGGTGATGTCGCCCGATCCGCTATCGCCCAGCAGATCAGCCACCATGTCCGCCAGCTCCGGGGCCTCGAAATCCAGCGTCCCCGCGAGCGCCGATAGCTGCTCCAGATCCGTTTCAGCCATGCTTGTGATCGGATCGAAGGTCGCCAGCAGCTTGTCGGCCTCTTTGGCCGTCACGTCCAGCACCAACACCGGCACCTTCTGGTCCGGGTCAAGCTCGGCCCGCAGGTGGCCGTCGATGAGTTGTAGACCCTTCTTGGTTTCGCGCACGAGCAAAGCGTCGGCGTACCCGATCTCGCTCAGTGCGGCGCGCATGGCTTTCTGTTGCGCCTTAGGGTGACGCCGCCAGTTCTTCGGATGCGGGATCAGATCGCTCGCCCGCACACGCCGAAGCGACTTTATCCGATCCCTGACTGTTGTTGCCTCTGTGGTCATTCGACCCCTATTGGAATTGCGCGCATTTGTGTGTGTGGCTAACGGCACGGTCTACGTTCTCTCAGTCTGTAGAAATTGGACCCCCCCCTCCCGTACGCTCGATGTTCTTGGGCTTCGGCAGCCGCGCGCCGCCTTCGCGCAACGGCTTGATGTGATCGACTTCTGTCGCCGGTGTGGTGAAGCCGCGCTTGAGGCAGTGCGCGCACAGCGGGTGGCGCGAGGAGCCAGCGGCGCAAGCGCATCCACTTCCGGTCGTATCCGCGCCGCGACGGGCTCGGCCGGCCCTCGGGTGCACCCCGGCGGTGTGTGCGGAGTCGCTGAATGTGTGTCGTAGGCTTCCTCGGCAACCCTTTGCTCACCAGATCATTGTCGACACGAGTGATCCATCCCTGCGCCGCGCATCGCGCATCACATCGTAGGCGCCGCAGTCAATAGAGCCGATCGTTGCACGCGCACGAAATCGCATATACTCGGTGCACTTGAGTGCGCTTGGAGACCACGCGGTGCCGAATCAGAAACGAGCATGCACGGATGAGGCTCGCTGCGAAACTTCCAAATTCAAATCCATCGCGAGCGAGTTCCGCCGACTGAGCAAGCGGTTTGAAGAGTACCGCCAGCAGGATGCGCGGGCGGCGCACCTGTCGGTCGACCTGGCCGAGTCCACGGTCCGCTCGGGCCGCCTGCTCGTTGCGGCGATCGACGCCGGTGCGTTCCCGAAGTCGATGTCGGAAGAGAACGGCGAATGGTGGGATCGTACGATCGGACGTCTGCCGGGTAGTGTCTTCACAATTTTCCCGGATGGGTTTCGGTGGCGCAAGGGCGAGCCTCCCCCAGGGGAGAGCCCCGAGTTTGTCGCTGCCGCGTCCAAGCCACTCGATCCTGCGCAACTGGCACGATGCTGGACCTTCGCCGTGGGGTCTTGGCTGGTGCCGAAGTTTCCGTTGCGATTCCGCCAGAACGCAGCCGGGAAGGACTGGACACACGTCTTAGTCGACCGCGAGACCGGCCGCCCAGTGGACAAGGATGGGAAGGTCCTCCGAGGGCGGTGGTTCAAGGACGGCAAGCCCTTGCCGTACGACTTCCAGCACACGCCGGACCTGCGCGACGGCAACTACGAATGGAAGCGCGAGGGTGAGCCGGCGATGGAGCATGAGAAGTACGACGAGGCCGATTGGCTGCACTGCCTGCGGGTGCGCGCTGAGGTTTACGACGACGCGTGTCAGCTGCTCGCCGACCTTGTTGAGCCCAGCAGTGATCCAGGAGCACACGACTTGCAGATTCCCAATGATCTCATCACACAAGAGCGTGCCTGTGAGATCCTCGCGTGTAGCGCAAAGACCGTTTGGCGCCGAATCGTTGACGGAACGGTTCGTGCGTATGGACCCAAGGGACGGCGAAAGGTGAGTCGGGCTGAGATCGAAAGCAAGAGACCGCAGATGCTCGACCGGAAGCCGCGTCGCCGCAATCGTTCTTCCCGAACAGCCAACTCCAAGGGGACACAGTGAGGACACAGCGGACGTTGCGCGGACAGGCAGGTGTCGGGACCTAGACGTTGCGCCTGCACGCGCTAGCGTGGGTGCATGAGCACCACAATACAACCTGGGTCGAGCCAGCGCCTCGCAGTTCCGGCGCGCGAGGTCGCCAGTCTGCTGGGCATCTCTCCGCGGCATGTTTGGGGTCTGAGTTCCTCCGGCCGCCTCCCCCGCCCCATTCGCCTCGGCCGATCCGTGCGCTGGGATCGCGCCGATCTCGAGGCGTGGCTCGCTGCCGGCGGGCCGCGGCGCGATGACTGGGAGCGGATGAAAGCCGAGACCACCGGCGCACTGCCTAGGCCGAGCGCGGCGACGAGAAAGCAATGAGCGCATGGCGATCAACGAAGGTGCCGCGGGCCTCAGTGGGCGTCACACTGCTCGACGATCCCGATTTCTTGGTGTTGATCTCACGGGGGAAGGAGGGGCAGGCTGCCTTCGGGGCGTTCGTCGCGTTGCTGTTGGCGGCCAAGGTGCAACGCAATGAAGGCACCTTCACGGAGCCGGTCGAGGTCGTCGCGGCGATGTGCCGATGGCCGCTCCGCGATCTCACCGTCGCCCTCGATGCGATCGAGGCCGCGTGCAAGGTCAACGGCCACAAGCCGTGGATCACCCGACGGCGTGGCCGACTTGTGATCCGCAACTTCTCGCGATGGCACAACTCGGCATGGGGTGGGCAGCGTCCCGGTGCCGGGCGTCAGCCTGAATCAATCGGTCATCAGGATGATAATCAAGTTGATTCCAAGTTGGATTCAACTTGCGGCCCCTCTGTATCTGTACCTGGATCTGTTCCTGGCACTGCACGCACCAACACCGGGCGCAAGTCCAAAGCACGCACTGTACCGGTAGGTAACAACGGTGACGTGCCAAGTAGAATCACTGGCACAGCTCGTGCGTGCGATGCAAACAGGCAAGCGACGACGAGATTACTCCGAGCCTGCGATCTGCTGACCAACTCACCAGTCAGTGCCCGGCGTCGCCCGGAGGTTCTGGCGGCTCTAAGAGTGGTCGCCAAGAAACGCGACCCGCTCGCATTCATCAGTGAACTCGTGGAGCGCTCCAAGAAGCGACACGTCAACCCGCTGAAGCCGGGCGCGTACATCGCTCAGGCGATCATCAGCGAAGCCGGTGACGTCGTTCCTGCAAACTCAAGCACAAGAGACTAGCCCCATATGCCGGTCGTAAACAGCAAGCAGAATTGGAGCCCGACGACGGAGCTCGCCGGCCTTCTCGCGCAAGCCGTCCTCCGGCTCCGCCGCAGGGTGGCCTTTGGCCCGGATTCCCCATAATGTCATGCACGACAGACCGCAGGGCCGATCCTGAACGCGAGACCCCGCCGGAGGCGCGGGGCGTTTAGACCCTGAGATCGTGGTAGCCAAGATGGCGGAGCCTGTCACGGAGACCCGTGTCCCTGTGTTCTTGGACAATCTTCTGGGACTGCTGAGTGTCGACATGGGCATCGACCTGGGGACGTGCAACACCCTGGTCGCTGTTCGAGGCCAGGGGATCGTGCTCAACGAGCCCAGCGTGGTCGCTGTGCGCAAGGGCACCAACCAGGTGCTCAAGAACGGGCAGGCGGTGGGATGGGTCGCCAAGGAGATGCTGGGCAAGACGCCGGGGTCGATCACCGCGGTGCGTCCGCTCAAGGACGGCGTGATCAGCGACTTCGAGATCACCGAGGCCATGCTGGGGTATTTCATCCGGAAGGTGAACGGTCGCAGCCGCATCCTCGGCCCGCGGATCGTGATCTCGATCCCGTCGGGGATCACGGCGGTTGAGAAGCGCGCGGTGTTCGACTCGGCCGAGCGCGCGGGGGCGAGACGGACCTACCTGCTGGAAGAGCCTGTGGCGGCGGCGATCGGGGCCGGACTGCCCTTCGCCGAGGCCACCGCGTCCATGATCGTCGACATCGGGGGCGGGACCACGGAGGTGGCCGTCATGTCGCTGGCCGACATCGCCGTCTGCGAGTCGGTGCGCGTGGCCGGCGACGACATGGACGAGGCCATCATCGCCTACATGAAGCGCACCTACAACATGATGATCGGGGAGCAGACGGCCGAGCGCGTGAAGATCGCGATCGGGTCGGCGGCGCCGGTCGGGGAAGAATCGAGCATCGAAGTGCGCGGGCGCGACATGGTCTCGGGACTGCCGCGAAAGACCGTCATCACCAGCGAGGAGTGCCGCGAAGCGCTGGTCGAACCCATCAACGCGATCATCGAGACGGTGACGAGGACGCTCGAGCGGTGCGAGCCGGAGCTGGCGGCGGACCTGGTCGAGAACGGGATCACCCTGGCCGGGGGCGGGGCCCTGCTCCGCGGGATCTCTGAAATGATGAGCGAGGCGACGGGTCTGGACGTGCGCGTGGCGGAAGATCCTCTCACGTGCGTGGCCCGCGGGACGGCGATCTACCTCGAACACATCGAAGAGTGGAAGGCGACGCTCGAGAACGACATGCACATGTGATCGGCCCGCCGAAGGCTCGCGGCCCCTTGCAGCTTTACCCGCAACCGATTGTCTTGGAGGTTACGAGCCAGATCACCTCCTGGTAATTACGGTATATATATAAAAAAGGATACTGCACCTTTTTCGGGGTATCACCTGAGAATCCCGCCCGGAGCGGGAATTCGACCCTCCCACTTCGCGCGTGAATTTCGTGAGCGGCCCAGTGACATTTCGCTCACTCCCCCTGTCAAGTGTGGTCAACGCACAAACGGCGGGACTATGCGAAGTAGTGCTTGTACCGTTAGTGACATAACGCATGCACATCTGTCGGGACAGGAGCATCTGCGCCGGAGCGTTTCCCGGTGCTGGGCGCGTTCCGCTGCTGGTGTGAACAACTCAGAGCCGCGCCGCATGCAAAGCCACGGATGGTGAGAACCGCTGGTCGGCGCCGAATGAGCGTGGCAGCTTTCGGCGCCCTTGGATTGGACGCTCGGATCACCCCGCTTCGGGCAGCATGTGAGTGCGGTCAGCGGCTCGTCAGACGCGGCGTCCAGCGGCGCGTTGCGACAGATTTCGGAGGTTGGTGTGGAACAAGGTGATCCACCCGTACCTTCGGGTTTGGCCCATGCCCGCCGTGCGTCTGGCCGCCACGGTTCTGCGGCTCCGACTTGGCCGGGGCTTTCGTCGATGTCGTGCTCCGCAAGTCGTCCAATCGCCCTTCGGATGCAACACGCCACACCACCCGCCTGAGCGCCTCAACCAACAGCCGCCGTCGTTCACTCGTACCGAGCACGGGGAGATCACCAACGACCAACGACCCCAAGATCTAATCGACCGGTACGCCCCGTTTGCAGCCAGCGTAAGCACGCCCGCTGCTACCTGCTCGATCCCGCCGTGCCAGCCGAGCGCCCGCAGGACACCGAATACCGAGCCAAGGCGTCCACGATCCGCTGGCCAAGCCGTATGTCCGCTTCCCGTTTGGGCATTGAACCGAACCTGCGCCAAAGAAAGCGGCGCGGCCCGCAGACGGGCTGGATAGCAGCGTTCGGCGATGCGATCGCA
>JACZXL010000021.1 GCA_022571635.1 Planctomycetota bacterium | reverse complement strand
GGTTGAGCAAGTGCCGTGCGATTCTGATTCGGTACGACAAGCATCCATCGAATTACCTTGGGCTCATTCAGTTGGCCTGCGCCCTACTCTGGTACAGGCGATTGAGTGTTTTGAGATAGTTTCTAAGAGCCGAACGCGCGTTCACACGTTGAAATACTTCGCTTCGGGGTGGTGGACGATGATCGCGCTGGTGGTCTGCTCGGGGTCGATCTGCCAATTTTCGGTCAGCGTGCAGCCGATGCGCTCGGGTTGAAGTAAGCGAAACAGCTTTTCCTGATCGCTCAATTCCGGACAGGCGGGGTAGCCGAAGCTGTAGCGGCTTCCGCGGTAATGCTGGGTGAACAACTTTCGGATACTGGGTGAATCCTCCGTGCCGATCCCGAGTTCTGCGCGCATGCGTTTGTGCCACAGCTCAGCCAGGGCCTCAGCGCCCTCCACGCCGATCCCGTGCATGTAGAGGTATTCGGTGTATTCGTTGCGCTCAAAGAGTTGGCGGGCACGATGACTGACCTCGACCCCCATCGTCACGCACGAAAAGCCGATGACGTCGCGCTCGCCGGTATCGATGTCGCGGAAGAAATCGCTCATGCACAGCCGCCTTCGGCCGTCCTGCCTCGGAAACGTGAACCGCTCGACCTCTTTCTCGTGATCTTGGGCATCGAAAATGATCAAGTCATCATCGTGCGCGTTGCACGGCCAAAAGCCGTAGACCACCTGCGGGCGCAGGATCTTTTCGTCCTTGCACAGGAGCTTGAGGCGCTCAAAGATCGGCTCGACCGTCTCGTGGATCATCCGCTCGTATTCATCGCGCGCCATCGCTCCTTTCTTGAACCCCCACTGCCCGCGAAAGAGAGCCACGGTATTGATGAACGGGTAGATCTCGTCGAGATCGATGTGCTCGACGAGCCGATCACCGAAGAATGGGGCGGTCGGTACCGGCACGTCAAGGGCGACGCTCGAGCGCTCGGCAACGGCCGTCTTCGTCGTTTCCTTGGCGGCCGCGCCAGCCTTCATTGCGGCGACTCTCTCATCCGTTTCGGCCCGCTTGGTCAAACGAGCGTCGATCTCTCCATCGATTGTCTCAAGTTGTCCATCCGCCAGGTGATCGCAGATTCGCAATCCTTCAAACGCATCGCGCCCGTAGTACAGTGGACCGTTATAGATGTCTCGTAAGTGCGACTCACCGTACTGCCGCGTCAGGGCTGCGCCACCGAGGAGCACCGGCACGTCGATATTGAGCGCGTTGAGTTCATGGAGGTTCCGCTCCATCACGCCCACGGATTTGACGAGAAGCCCCGACATCCCGATGGCGTCGGCGTCGACCTTGTGCAGCGCTTCGACGATCTGATGGATGGGCTGCTTGATGCCGAGGTTATGTACTTCGTATCCGTTGTTGGTGAGGATGATGTCCACGAGATTCTTGCCGATGTCGTGAACGTCCCCAGCGACGGTGGCGAGCACGATCTTGGCTTTAGCCTTACTGGCGCCATCGATCTTCTGCATGTGCGGCTCGAGATAGGCGACCGCTTTCTTCATCACTTCCGCCGACTGAAGTACGAACGGCAGTTGCATCTGCCCGCTGCCGAACAGGTCGCCGACGATTTTCATGCCGGCCAGAAGATGCTCGTTGATGATCTGAAGCGGCGAGTATTTGCCCATCGCCTGATCGAGATGTTCGTGAAGATCGTTGTCTTCGCCATCGACGATGTGACGCTGAAGTTTCTCCTCCAGAGAAAGGGTTGCGATATCGACCGGTTGGGTCGCCTCATCCTCGTCGGGAAACAGACTGATGTAATACAGCAGTGGATCAAAGTCCGACGGCATGCCTTCGGGACGGTCGTCGCCGCGCCGGTTGAAGATGACCCATTGCGCTGCATTCCATTTTTCATCATCGATCTTGTTGCGAGGCAGAATCTTGCTGGCGTGGACGATCGCCGCCGTGAGCCCGCGTTCCATCGCTTCGTGCAGGAATACGGAGTTCAACGGGACCCGCGCCGCCGGCTTGAGACCGAAGCTGATGTTCGACAGCCCCAGCAGCACACCGCAGTTCGGGAACCGTTCGCGAATCAGGCGAATCCCCTCCAACGTCTCCAGTCCCAGCCGGCGGTCGTCCTCAGTGCCGGTCGCAATCGTGAACGTGAGCGGGTCGAAAAGCAGATCGCCCTCGTCGAGCCCCCACTTATTGGTGAATAGATCGTGCATGCGCTCGGCAATGGCGAGCTTGCGGTCGGCGGTCTTGGCCATCCCCGCTTGTGGATCTTCGTCGATCGTCAGCGCCACGGCGGCTGCGCCATATCGTTTCAACAACGGGCACACATCGTCGAAACGCTTCTCGCCGTCTTCGAGGTTGATCGAATTGACGATGCACTTTCCACCGGCTCGTTTGAGCGCCGCTTCGATCACCGGCGCTTCGGTCGAATCGACCATGATGGGCGCGTTGACCTGGCGCACGTATCGACTGACAACCTCGCTGATGTCCCTTACGCCGTCGCGCCCGACGAAATCGACACAGACGTCCAGCAGATGCGAGCCGTGCTTGACTTCATCGCGGGCCATGGAAACGAGCCCGTCGTAATCTTCCTCGTCCAACAGCCGCTTGAACTTGCGCGAGCCGTTGGCGTTGGTGCGCTCAGCCACGATGAGGAACGAGTTGTCCTGCTCGAACTCGACGTAGCTGTAAAGGCTCGAACAGCCGGGCTTGGGACGCTCGATGTTGCGTTTCGCGGGAGCGCGCTCGCCGATCGCTTCGGCCAGCAGCTTGATGTGCTGGGGCGTTGTGCCGCAACACCCGCCGACGATGTTCACGCCGAACTCCTCGACGAAGCGCAGCATCGCCTCGGCAAACGGCTCCGGACCAAGCGGATACTCAGTCCGCCCTTCGACGAGCACCGGCAGCCCCGCGTTGGGAATCACGGAAACCGGGCGATCCCAATGTTTGGCCAGCCACGCCAGATGCTCGCCCATTTCCGTCGGACCGGTAGCGCAGTTCAGCCCCAACGACGCGATCGGGAACATGGACAAGGCGTTCGCAGCCGCTTCGATCTCAGTGCCCAGCAGCATCGTGTCCGTCGTCTCGATCGTGACGCTGACCATGATCGGGATGTCATCAACGGTCTTGTTCTTCTGCGCCAGCGCATCCAGACAGGCGTTGATCGCGCACTTCACCTGAAGCAAATCCTGACACGTTTCGATCAGCAGCGCATCGGACCCACCGTCGATCAAGCCACGCGCCTGCTCGGCGTAACTCTCGAGCATGTCGTCCCAAGTTGCCTGCCCCAGACTCACCAGCTTGGTGCCCGGTCCCATCGAGCCGATCACGAACCGCGGCTTGTCGTTGCTGTGATGCCGCGCGCACGCGGCCCGAGCGATCTCGGCGGCCTGCTTGTTCAGTTCGTACGTCCACGACACAAGTTCATCATCGAACTCGCTGAGGACGAGCTTGTTGGCGCCGAAGGTGTTGGTCTCGACACAGTCCGCCCCGACCGCGAGGAACGACTCGTGAATCTCCTGAATGATGTCCGGCCGGGACTTGACCAGCAGGTCAACGCAGTTCTCTCGGCCGAGGTAGTCGCGCTGGATGTCCAGCGGCAGGGCCTGGATCGTGGCCCCCATCGACCCGTCGAAGACGAGCAATCGTCGGTCAAGTTCCTGGAGGATGCGGCAAGTCATGGCCGAATCGTACCCCCTGATGGCCCTTCTTTCAACACTTTATCCGGATGAACGGATCAATAGGCCCTCGGACCCTATCGGCCAGATCGGCTCACCACTACGGCCCGCGTGAGAGCTATTATCCGCCTCGACCTCGTTTTCGATGGGTAGGAGTCAATATGACCAGACCCGCAATCCGTCTGGCTGGCGTAAACAAATTGTTCGGGTCCACCCATGCGGTGCGCGACCTCGATCTGGAGGTACCCATGGGAAGCCTGTGCGGCTTCCTCGGGCCCAATGGGGCGGGCAAGACCACCACGATCCGCATGGTCATGTCGATCATCTACGCCGATTCAGGCTCGATCGAAGTGCTCGGCGGCAACGCCTTGAAGTCCAAGGACCGCATCGGCTACCTGCCCGAGGAGCGCGGCCTCTACCGCAAGATGCGCGTCGGCGAGTTCCTGGAGTACCTGGCCAAGCTCAAGGGTATGCGACGGCGCGATCTTTCGGCCTATATCCAGCAGTGGCTCGACCGGATCGAGCTGCCGGATGTGTACCGCAAGAAGTGCGAGGAGCTGTCCAAGGGCATGCAGCAGAAGGTGCAGTTCCTTGCCGCCATTCTCCACGAGCCTGAGTTGCTCATCCTCGACGAGCCGTTCTCCGGACTCGATCCCGTCAATACCGAGCTGCTGAACCAACTCATTCGCGAGCTGCACGAGCAGGGTACGACGATCATCTTCTCGACGCACGTGCTGCACCAGGCTGAGCTCATCTGTGATCGCATCTTCTTGATCAACAAGGGCGTGAAGATTCTCGACGCCACGCTTGAGGAAATTCAACAACGGTTCGACCCCAGGACGATCGTTGTCGAGCCGGTCGATGGCGAAGTGCCCAGCGACCGAATCGCGGGCGTCCAAGCGGTGCGAAGAATGCCCCACTCAGCTGCGTTTGAATTGGAACTTGAGAACTCAGCTGACCCGCAGGTGATCATGCAGCATGTTCTGTCGCAGCGTCCAATGCGATCCGTGGAACTGCGCCGACTCAGCCTCGATGAGGTTTTCATCCAGGTCGTGCAGAAGGACGTCGGCTCAGACGCAGCCGAGCTTGCCCGCGAGGAGCTGAGCCATGTCTAAGGTCATCGCCATCGCCTGGCGAGAATTCAAGCAAACGGTCATGCGCAAGATTTTTCTGCTGGCGGTGCTCGGCATGCCGGTACTGGTTATCGCTATCGCGGTGATTGCCGGCGTGATGACGGCCACCCATCAGGAACCCCCGCTCGTTGGAACAGTGGCGATCGTCGATCCCACGGGCGAACTGTCCGCAGCGGCGCAGATCGAATTCGACCAAGAGAAGATCCGGCGCGACGAGGAGCGACAACAGCGAGAACTTGCAGAAACCGCCACAGAAGCGCTGGGAAGTGGGTCGATCCCAACGATCCCCATGAGCACGTCCGGCGCGATGCCAAAGGCAGCCCGGGGTGAAGTGATCATAACGATCGAACGGGTTGAAGGGGAAACCGACGCATCGCTCAAGACGCTCAAGCAACGTGTTCGCGACGACGACCTGCTGGCGGCAGCGGTGATCGGGCCTGAGGTTCTCGACACACCGCCTGACCGAGGTGAACGGCCGAAATTCCTATTGTTCGTTTCGGAGCATCTCGACAGCGACCATGTGAGTTTGATCGAGCAACGACTCGGCGCATCCGTGGTGCGCGTTCGAGCCCAGCGCACAGGCAAGGATCCCGAGGACGTGCTGGCGATGCTCAAACGCCCCAGGGCCGAAACGAAACGCATGCTTGAGGGCGACCAAGAAATGGATGCCTCGGCGGGAACACGTAAGCTCGCACAGATCATCATTCCCATGGCCTTTATGATGCTTATCTGGATTGGCACGCTCACTTCAAGCCAGCATCTCCTGATGACCACGATCGAGGAGAAGTCCAACCGCGTGATGGAGGTGTTGCTCAGCGCGGTCAGCCCACTTCAACTGATGACGGGAAAGATCCTCGGCCACGGCGGTGTCGGTCTGCTCATCGTGCTGATCTATTCATCCGTCGGAATCGCCGCTTTGATCGCGCTCGAACGGTTTACGCAGTTCATTACCACCATGGATCTGGTGTACCTGGCCATCTTCTACTTCATGGCGTACTTCATGATTGCCTCGATCATGGCGGCGGTGGGCAGTGCGGTGAGCGAGATTCGCGAGGCGAATACGTTAGTGACACCGGTGATGATGCTCTTGATGGTCCCGTGGATGTTGTGGATGCCGATCACGCAGTCGCCCAACGGCACGGTCGCCACGGTGTGCAGCTTCATCCCTCCGATGAGTCCGTTTGCGATGATTCTTCGGCACGTTGCGGAAGAGGACATACCGACGTGGCAGTATCCAGTTTCGATCATTTGGGGTTACATTTGCGTGTTGGGGATGGTCTGGTTCGCCGCAAAGATCTTCCGCGTCGGCGTATTGATGTACGGCAAACCACCATCGCCGCTGCAACTGATCAAGTGGGCAAGGTATTCCTGATCCCACTGGTTCTTGTCGCTGCGACCGGACTGTTTCCATCACCGTGCCTTCGCTGAGCAAAGCGCACCGCTCCAAAGAGCAGTATGCACAGCGCAAGGAAGTGATAGCCGCCCAATGGCCCGATCAGCCGGGGATTGTCGCGCAGAAACTCGTGGCCGAAGCGAAACAGGCCGTACGCAATGAGGTAGATGTGAAAGCGATTGCCGATCTGCCAACGAAATCGCGTGGCGGGCAGCGCCCACGCAAGGAACACGAGATTAAATAGAAATTCGATCGGTACTGCTGGCCAACGAGCAAGTCCATCTCCATCGATCAAAGCCCACCACTTTTGCTCACAGATAATACCTTTGCAGCATCCTGCAGAGAGACATCCAATTCTTCCGAGCGCAAGGCCAATTGGCGCAATAATCGCAAACACATCTCCGGTTGTGCGCGGGTACTTCAGATACTTTTTAGCAATTTCGACCGCGACATATCCGCCGAGCAGCCCGCCGGTGATGCTTCGCCCACTGAACAGCGCGATCCAATTGTCACGGTAGTGCCATCCTTCAGCGAGGAGGAAGGCGAGCTTTGCCCCCAGCAGCGCGCCAAACAAGCCGCAGAAATAAATCACAGTAAGTCTGCTATCGTGTCGCCCCCCTTTTCCCGTGATCTTGCCCCACACATAAGCAGTGATCAAAATCCCAACAAGTGCCAGGGCTCCATAGACATTGACTCGCTGCCAATTCATGTAAGTCCGAGACCAGCCGCACCACCTGTAAGGTAGTAGTGACAGAAGGAGTCAAGCTTTCCATCGGGACGGATGACGTGCGTGCAGCATCGATCGATTCGATCCTGGTCGTACGTTGATGCATCCATAAAGGGTTTTATGAAGATGCGGAACGGCTGATCGGGTCCGATCTCGAATTGCTTGAGCAACGCGCCCAGCGGTTCGGTTTCACAGCCACAACGCGCCAGGTCATCGACGTTGAAGTTGAGGCGATCGCGCAGAAATCCCTGCATTGCTGACAGATCAACCAGCCGACTCACGCCGACCGGACCATTTGCCGTCCGCAGCAGGTAACCGATCGTGTGACAATTTGGATCGGCGCATGGCAAAGGCGTGAAATCTTCAATCGACAGCAATCCCTCCGACTGCTCCACGAGATTGAGGATCACGTCCCCGACTGATATCGGCGTCGCGACTTCGGTCGCCACCGGCAACGACGACTCGACGTGCGGGGTCCGGCCGGTGTTGAACATCGGCTGGAAACATACGCCTCGGCAATGTGGGCGCTCCAAACCGAAACGAAACGCCTCGCCCAGATGTGGAAGTGTGACCGGCGTGACCACCATCACCAGCGTGGTGGGAACGCCAAGCTCACCCACCAGGTCGATCGCCCGGCGCCTGGTCTTTCTCAAATCCGCCCCGCGCAGCTCCATCTGACCTTCTTGCTGCGGCCCGTCGAACTGGGCGTACAGCTCAAACTTGCCGTCACTGCGGCGCAACTCGCCGAGGCGAGCGCGGAACCCTTCATCGGCGGCAATCCGCACCAGGTTGGTGTTGATGAGCACATAGCCGATCTCTTTATTGTCGAGCGACCATTGCAGAATCTCAAAGAACTGGGGGTGAATCGTCGGCTCACCGCCGGAGAGCTGAAGAATATCGATGAATCCCTTGCGATCGATGACCCCTTGCACCCGCCCCCGGAAGTTCTCGAAACTGATGCAATCGACGTCGTCGCCGATGCCCCACGGCGAGGCGGCGTAACACGTCGGGCAGGTGAGGTTGCACGAATCGACGATCTCAATAAGCGCGACACAGGAGGACAGCACCTCGAAAGGGTCGCGCTTCTCATCCGATCCGTCGGTTGGTGCGCAGCCACACGACGGGCCACAATCTGATGCACTCTCTCGAGAGCCGCGCGACAGGTGATAGAAACGCGGATCGTTGGCGATCGTGACTTCAAACCGGCCGTGCGCAGGGCACGTCTTGGCCATGATGACCCGACCGTCGCGCTCGTGAACCTCCGCCGGGATCGGTTCGAGACAGACCGGACAACGACTCGTCGTTTGCTTGAGGCGTCGTGACTCGCCCAGGATGTTGAGTTGCGGGATCACGGAGTTACCCCTCCTCCACCCAAGATCATCGGATCTGATACTGAGAGAGCATGATCAGGCACGCAACCCCAAACCCAAACGGTCCGCCGACGAACACCAGCAAAATGATGACGCAGATCGTGGTTCCGATCTTGCGCCAGATCGCCACCGGCCCCTGGGTTCGGATCTGCTCGGGCAGACTTCGGCGCAGCATCGAGCGGATCTGGAAATAGCTGTTGATCGTTACCGACACAATCATTGTGTAGCCAATGATTGTGCCCAGCATCCGCAAATCGTTGCCCCAGGAGGATGCAAGAAAGGTAGCCGTCAACATTAGACCGGCGATGGGCCAACCAAGCCGAAGGCAGATCATCAGTGCGCTGGGCCAGGGTTGAAGTTGGTTGGCTGAATCGGGTGTGAAGCTTCGGCCGCATTCCGGGCAGTTCCCACAATCGGCCAAACCTTTGAGCGAATACCCGCACCAGTGACACCGTCCGGAGCCGCTACCCGTACCCGCCGGCGGGGGGACCGGCTGATTCGGCGGCTCGGATCGCTCAGCGGTCTCGCTCACACGGGTAGGGTACCCGAAAGACGATCATCGCGCCCCATGCAGGCAGCCATCAGGTGGGATCGGCTTCAGACAAGCCGGACAACGACGCGTCGCGGTCTTGATCAGCCGCGTCTTGGGGATAACGCTGAGGCTTTCGGTCACGATTGAAGGCTCCTACCTCCGTCGTGCCCCTGGCGACCGTCCCCCAGACAAACCTCCCGGCAAGCGACGGATGATGGGCGCATAACATCGACCTCAGTTGGACCACTTAAAGTTCGAGAGCAGGATGAGGCACCCGACCCCAAACACAAACGGTCCGCCGACGAACACCAGCAGGATGATGACGCAGACGGTCGTTCCGATCTTGCGCCAGATCGCCACCGGCCCCTGTGTGCGGATTCCCTCGGGCAGGCTGCGCCTCAGCATCGACCGGACCTGGAAATAGCTGTTGAAACCCACCGCCACAATCATCGCGTACCCGATGATCAATCCCATCAGCAATCCCCCCTCGTTGATACCGATGAACCCCGCCAACATCAAGCCAGCGATCGGCCAACCCAGGCGAACGCAAATCTTCGAGGCGCTGGGCCACGGCTGAAGTCGGGCCGCCGTTTCGGGCGCGTAGCTCGTGCCGCACTCCGGGCAGTTGCCACGATCGGCCAAGCCTTTGAGCGAATAGCCGCACCAGTGACACCGGCCGGAACGGGGTGCCGGCTTCAGATCGGACGGTTCGGTCGGTCTCGACTGGCCTTGGGGATCATCCTGGTCGGCCATGCCCGGTAGTCTACCACTGGCGACGCAAGAGCGGTGGACGGGAGACCCCGGAGCATGGTGATATCAACCGGGACGGCACGGAACCGTTCGCTCAGACCCAGGGTCACCCTCGCCATTGCTCAATCGGCAAGGTGGCGTATACCTTGTGCAGATGATGAGTCAGCCATCTGTTACAGCAAGCCAAGATTTCGTGTCGTTGGGGCTAGCGCCCGACGTGGCAGGTGAACTCTCTACTGCGATTGAGCAAGGACTTGCCGAGGGTGATGCCGAGAAGGCTTGGCGGCGGATTTGTGCGGAGATTCTTCGACCCGATCAACCGTTTGAAGTGCATCTTCGCGCCCATGAAGCGGTGTTCGCCAATTGGGGTGCGACCAAGCGCCCTGCACCGGTGTGGATTCCCGATCCGGACTCAATAGCGAAGACTAACCTTGCGGAGCTGATGCGCGATCGTGGGGTCGATACTTACGAAGCGCTGTTCAAGTGGTCCGTTGAAGATCGTTTCGGCTTCTGGCAAGAGATGATCAAGACGCTTCACATTCGCTTCAAACAGAATGCTAAGCGTCTTGTTGCTGACGAACGTGAAGTTGAATCTCCCGATTGGCTTCCGGGGGCGACACTCAATATTGCTGACAACTGCTTCAACGCAGATCGCCAAAGCACCGCGATCGTATACGCCAAACGAGACGGCGTACTTCATAGGATGACGGTGAGTGAACTTGAAGCAATGACGAACCAGGTCGCCAACGGTCTGCGCGATCTTGGTTTGAACCCCGGCGATGCGGTCGCGATCGACATGCTCATGACCGTCGAGTCCGTGGCGATCTACCTGGGAATCGTTCGAGCCGGCTGCGTTGCGGTATCAATTGCTGATAGTTTCGCGCCGGATGAAATCGCCACGCGATTGCGCCTCGCTGACACTAAGGCGATCTTCACGCAGGATTTTATTGTCCGAGGCGACAAACAGCTTCCGTTGTATGAGAAGGTTACGGACGCGGATGCTCCACAAGCGATCGTCCTGCCGGGGGCGAACGACGTCAGCGTCCAGCTGCGCGATGGTGATATAAAATGGGCTGAATTTTTGAGTGATCGTGATTCGTTTGAGTCGGTTGCACGGCAGCCGCACGATCACAGCAACATACTGTTCTCATCGGGTACGACGGGCGATCCCAAGGTGATTCCTTGGACCCACACCACGCCGATCAAATGCGCTGCCGACGGCTGGTTGCATCACGACATACGCGAAGGTGACGTGGTCGCCTGGCCGACGAACCTCGGTTGGATGATGGGGCCGTGGCTGATCTATGCATCATTGGTAAACGGGGCAACGATCGCGCTGTATGAAGGTGCGCCCAACACGCGCGGATTCTGCGAGTTTGTGCAGAACGCCGGCGTGACGATGCTGGGCGTGGTGCCGAGCCTGGTGAAGGCGTGGCGAAGCAACAACTTTGTAGCCGGTTTGGACTGGTCGTCGATTCGATGCTTCAGCTCGACGGGTGAGTGTTCCAACGCTGAGGACATGTTCTGGTTGATGTCGCGTGCTCAGTACAAGCCGGTGATCGAATACTGCGGCGGGACGGAAATCGGCGGCGGATACCTCACCGGCACGATGGTTCAGCCGGCCGTACCGGCGACGTTCACCACGCCGGCGCTTGGATTGGATGTGGCGATTCTTGATGAAACAGGCGCGGACGCCCAAACGGGAGAGCTATTTCTCGTTGGGCCCTCGATTGGCCTTTCGAACGAACTGATCAAAGGCGATCATCACACGGTGTATTACGAGGGCACGCCGACCGGGCCCGCCGGCGAACTGCTCAGGCGCCACGGCGATGAGATGTGCCACCTGCCCGGCGGATATTTCCAAGCCTTGGGTCGAGCAGATGACACGATGAACCTGGGTGGGATCAAGACGAGCTCGGCTGAGATCGAGCGCGTGCTGAATGACGTTGCCGGCGTGCAAGAGACCGCTGCCATCGCGGTGCCTCCAACCGGCGGCGGCCCGGACCGGCTGATCATCTACATGGTCTCTGAGACGGGAGGGAGGGTAGACCCGGGGGAGATTCGGCCGGCCATGCAGGAGGCGATCAAGCAGCGCCTGAACCCACTTTTTCGCATCCATGAGGTGCTGGCGATTCCCGCCTTACCACGGACCGCCTCAAATAAAGTGATGCGGCGAACGCTGCGGGCCCAGTATCAGGGCTCCTCATAATCAGCGCACAGCGGGAAAAACCGGCTCCTGGACACAGCCAGGGCCGTTCGCGGGGCCACAAAGAGGTGATTGCCCATTCGCTGGGCTTGCCTTGCTCGCCCGGCCTGCATAAACCATGGCGAAAACTGAATTCGATGTCATAATTCTCCCGCAGCTGCGTTGAACGGCTGTAGGTCTTGAGAAAGAAATCTGCGGGAGCGATTCCTGCAACAACAATCGTTCAAGGAGACTGTGTGATGATCCGCTCAACCTTATCTGTCCGCAGCATCGGGACTATGGCTGTGTCGCTTGCCCTGGGAGCAGCGCTAACACTCACCGGCCCGGCCTCAGGTCAGTTTGGCGCTGGCCGAGGATTCCAGCAAGCACCGAGCTACACCAGCCGAGACATCCAGCTCGCGGTGGATGCGTTGAAGCTCGACGAGACCCAGAAACTGATCGTGGAGACGCTCTTCCAGGACTACCAAGGCGCTTTCCGCGACAGTCAGGTCGGGTTTTCTCAGCGGATAACCGACATGGGCGATGAACTGCAAGGGATGGATCAGGCGGAGCTTCTGCAGGTCGTCTTCGGGGCCCTTGGCAAGTGGCAGCAACACAACGAGCAACTGTCGGAGCAGTTCATCCAGGATGTCCGGCGGCTGCTGAGCGAGGATCAAGAGGAGCTCTGGCCGTCGTTTGAGTACAAGATGTACCGCCGCAAGTACTTGAAGAACGGCAGGCTCTCCGGCGAACGGCTGGATCTCTTCGTCGTCATGACGGAGCTGGATCTGGCCGAGACCGAGCGTCAGGAGATTCAACCGTTGCTCGACGCCTACGAAGTCGAACTCGACGGCGCGCTGCACCGGCGAGAGGAACAGTCCAAGTCGTCCCAGGCCGATGCCATCGCGGCGATCCGAAACAACAAGGACACGAACATCGGCATCGTCCTGGCCAACCGCCAGGTCCAACTGCACAAAGTCGTGCGCGACGTAAACGAGCGCTATGTCCAGAGCATCGCCGCGGCCCTGCCGCAGGAACAGCAGGCCGCGTTCCTCAACAAGGTTCACCTGCGGTCTTTTTCACGTGTTTACCGACTCACCTTGGCCCAGCGCGTGTTCAAAGCGGCCCAGGAGCTCCAGGACCTCACCGAGGAGCTGCTGATCGCGATCGGGCAGTT
Organism: Planctomycetota bacterium; assembly: GCA_022571635.1. Lineage (GTDB taxonomy): Bacteria > Planctomycetota > Phycisphaerae > Phycisphaerales > SM1A02 > JADFNO01. The sequence goes on along the minus strand of JACZXL010000021.1, from coordinate 10,614 downwards.
GGAATCGCAGTATCTGACCGAGCTGGCGGCATTCAATGAGAAGCTCGTCCAACTGATCAAGGATAAAGAGCCTCAGGACATTGTGTACAAGGCACGAGTGCGACAGTCGAAGCTCACCGGTCAAGGCGTCGAGCGGCCCGCGGACCGGACGAAGGAGGAGTTCACCAAGCGCCGTGAGCTGGGCCAGCGCTACATCGACCAACTCAAGGCGATGCTTACGCCCGAACAGATCGCCTTGCTGCCGGGATTGGGAACCTTCCGGCCGGAAGGGCTTGCCACCGGATCGGCCGGCCTGACAGAGACAGCCCAGGACTTGAAGAATGCCCGCCGGGAAAAGCTGCGCCAGCTCAAAGGGGGCCCGTCGATTCAATCGACAAGCGGCGACAGCGTGAAGAAAAAGGGCCCCAAGCGGGAGGCGGACAACTGATCGACCACGAGCGCGGACCACACCGGGGAGGGGCGTGCTCCGGCCGGCACGCCTGCTCTCTCTTCAATCGGAGACATCAGCACGCAAGCTTCCACTGGAGTTTGACGAGACGCCTGCTTGTCCTGCGGTGACCAGTCTCGGCGGGCAACACGCCATGGCGCGCTGAGCCGTACCGTACTTCGGCCCCGATGCAGGATGCAGGACAAATGGGAATCGCGGTGATCGCTTGACGAACCAGCCATGAACGACGGCGTCGAAATGTCCGAGCAGTTCGCGCAATCAGCCGCCGGGGCACCGTTCGATGAGCTCGGCTCGGGTGGTCCAGCCGGGCGGGCCGGGGGCGATGGCGCCTCGGTCCGGGACCGCTGCGCAGCATTGCGGATCGACTGGATGGATGAAGCACCGTCCGCTACGGCGGAGGCGGTCGCTCTGATCGACCCGGAGATCGCCGTACGCCTGCGGGTCGTCCCCTTGCGGATGGCGGATGGTCGATTGGTGGTGGCGATGATCGACCCGCTGGACATCGCCGCCGTCGACGAGGTCTCGACACTCACCGGCCACGTGGTAACGCGGATCGGCGTCGAACCGCGGCCGTTCTCGGAGCTCATGCGGACGCACTATGGCACGACGGCGGCCCGCATCGCCGAGAGCCTCGCCGACGAGGCCACCGACTCGTCCACCGAGCTGGAGCACAATCTCGACGCGATCGATGCGGCGGACATCCATCGCATGGCCGAGCAGCCGACGTTGATCAACCTGGTCAACCTTGTGCTGCTGGAAGCAATCCAGTCGCGGGCATCGGACGTTCACATTGAGCCGTTTGAGAACGAACTGAAGGTCAAGTTCCGTATCGACGGCGAGCTGTCGGAGCAGGCGCCACCGCCGAAGCACCTTCAGCCGGCGTTGATTGGTCGCATCAAGATCATGGCCGGCATGAACATCGCTGAGCGCTACGTGCCGCAGGATGGTCACATCACGCTTCGGTTCGAGGGCCGTAAGGTCGATCTTCGCGTGTCAACGGTACCCACGCTGTACGGCGAGTCGGTCGTGATGCGAATCCTCGACAAGAGCGCCCTGCGTCTTGATTTCGAGACGTTGGGCATGCACGAGTCGCTTCGCGACATGGTCGACGCCCTCATCGCCAAGCCGCACGGGCTGGTGCTGGTGACGGGTCCGACCGGTTCGGGCAAAACGACCACGCTCTACGCCGCCCTCAGCAAGCTCTACGACCCACGCAAGAAGATCATTACCATCGAGGACCCGGTCGAGTACGAGCTCCCCGGCATCAACCAGATCCCCGTGAATCCCAAGCGCGGTCTGACCTTCGCTACGGGGCTGCGGCACATCCTGCGACAAGACCCGGACATCATCTTCGTCGGAGAGATCCGCGACCGCGAAACAGCGGAGATCGCCGTGCGCTCGGCTTTGACCGGTCACTTGATCTTCTCCACCTTGCACACGAATGACGCGATCAGCTCGATCGGCCGACTCATCGACATGGGCGTCGAACCCTACCTCTTGGCCTCGGTGCTGGAGGGCGCGTTGGCCCAGCGCCTCGGTCGGCGGGTCTGCCCGCACTGCCGCGAGCAAATGCCGATGCCGGAGGACGTCAGCCACCGCCTTTCGCCCTCGGAGCTGGAACTGTTCAACGGCTCAGTCTGGCGGGGACGCGGCTGCACGAAGTGCAACGACTCCGGCTACCACGGACGGATTGGATTCTTCGAGCTGGTGCAGGTAACCGCGGCTCTGCGGCGGGCGGTGTCCGAGAACCGGCCGGCGGCGGACCTCCAGGGGGCCGTCGACGAGTCCTTCATCAACATGCGGCGGGATGGGCTGGAAAAGGCCGCCCAAGGCCGGACGACGATCGAAGAAGTCTTGCGGGCCACGCAAGATATTGAAGACTCCATCGTTTGATTGACGTATGGCATCCTTTCGGTATCAGAGCCTCACGTCAGCAGGACAAGTCCGCCAAGGTGTGATCGCCGCTATTGATCGCCCGGCCGCGGTCCGAATGCTGCTGGGTCGGGGCGAGACGGCCACGAGCATCGATCCGGTTCAGGAGCGTGACGCCCACCCAGACCCAACTGGGCCCGCCGCCGTCCTGGAAGGCTCGCCGTCGGGCCGCCCGGCTTCGGGCGCGGCTCAGACAAGTCTGGCCGCCGTCCTGCACCGCCGACTGACCAGACCCTCGGCTCACCGTGCAGAGATGGCCACCCTCATTCGCGAGCTGGCCACGGTCATCGAGGCCGGCCTTCCCATCATGCAAGGTCTGCGCACCGTGCGGCGTCAGTGCTCGAACCGAACGATCGCCAGCGTCCTGGACCACCTCATTGTGCGCGTCGAATCCGGCGCTCCGCTGTATCAGGCCGCGGCTGAGTACGGCCCGCCGTTCGACGACCTCATCATCGGCATGCTGCGGGCCGCCGACGCTTCCGGTGAGATGAGTGAGATTCTGCATCAGCTGGCTGATCTGCTCGATCGGTCGCTGGAACTCCGCCGGGAGCTGCTGGGGGCGACGCTGTATCCGATGATTCTCGCCGGCCTCGTCGTCACAAGCGTAATCATTCTCGTAACGGTTCTCGTACCGCGACTTATCGAGCCGCTGGCCGGTGAATTCAATTTGCCGATGCCGACCCGGATACTCCTCGGCATCGCCGGGTTCGTTTCGAGCTATTGGATCTACTGCGCGATCGGGATGGTGCTCCTTTGGGTCGGCTGGCAGGCGTGGGTTCGTCTTCCCGCCAACCGGCTGCGCGTGGACACGCTGAAGCTGCGCATCCCCGTCCTGGGGCGGCTACTGCGCGACGTCGCGGTCGCCCGGTTCACACGCACGTTGGGAACGCTCATCTCGGCCGGCATCCCGATCCTCGACGCCCTGCGCGTCACGCGCGACACGCTCGGGAACACGGCGCTCAAACGCCAGATCGACACCGTGCGCGAGCATGTCACCGCCGGCAAGTCGCTGGCCGATCCGCTGGAGCGCTCCGGACTGTTTCCCCCGCTCTTGGTCCAGGTGGTGAACCTCGGTGAGCGATCCGGACGCCTCGAGAGCATGCTGCTGCACGCCGCGGGCGCATTTGATCGTCAGGTGAGCAGCTCGATCAAGCTGTTCACCAAAGCGTTCCCGCCCCTGCTCATTATGATCATGGCGGGCCTGGGCGGATTCGTTCTCGCCGCGATTCTGCTTCCCTTGCTGGAACTGCAATCAATGATTGGTTGACTCGCGCCGACCGGAACGGGATATCGGCGCTCTTTGGGAGGTCCTGACATGACAACGAGATATGCCAAACAACACCAGCCTCGTCAGGTTCGCCGAGCGTTCACGCTGATCGAGATCATCGTCGTCGTCACGATCATCGCATTGTTGGCCGCCTTGATCGCTCCGCGCCTCATCGGGAAGGTGGGATGGGCCAAGGAGAGCGTGGCCAAGAGTGAAGTGCGATCGATCGGGACGGCGGTCACTATGTATGTCACGGACACGGGCACGACGCTCGACGACAGCTTTGATCTGGAGGTGCTTCTGCTCCCGCCCGGAGAGGGCGGCGGACCACAGGGCCCGTACCTCAACAAGGCTGAGGACCTGATCGATCCGTGGGAGAACCTCTACGCCATTCGCGTTCCCGGCGAGGTGAACTACGACTTTGATGTCTACTCCATTGGACCGGACGGCCACGCCGGCACCGACGACGACATCTCCAACTGAACGGACTGAATCGACCGCACGATGCCCATATCCGTGAAGCCAACTAGCCGAGCATTCACGCTCATGGAGTTGATCATCGTCATCATTGTGATGGCGATGATCATGAGCATTACGATCCCGCGCCTTGTCAGCCATGGTCGTCGTGAGCTGCAAGTGGCGGCGGATCAACTCCTTGACATGCTGACGATGTTCGCCCAACGCGAGGCGACCGAGCAGAAACCGATCGCGTTGTGGCATGATGCGGATCGCAACTGGATCGTCCTGATGGTTCTGGATATTGATCCGACGGACCCCGAGGCGCCGCCGGACTGGCGCCTTGACCCCTATGTATCGCCGGTCAAGCTCCCTTCGACCGTAGACTGGCGCTACGTCCAGGCGATTCAGGATGGTGAGCACGTCGACTTCCAGAAGTGGCCGATCGCGACCCGACCGGGCGAGCCTCGGCCGACGATCGAAATCTCATTCGCGAACGAAGAGGGATTGACCAAGACCATCATCCTTCCTTCCCACGCGTTGGCCCCCTATCAACAGGGCGAGCCCGGGGCGTATTCCGATCTGCGGTATCCCATCGATCTCGATGCCGCCGGTCGCCGGCAGGAGGATTGGTGAATGACCGCCTTGCTGCGCCGTCGCCCCCGCCGGGGTTTTGCGCTGATGGACGTGATCGTCGGCGGCGTGATGCTCGGCATCGGACTTGGTGTGGTGCTCACGCTGGCCAGCCGAGCCATCACCGCCCAAGCCCAGGGTGAACGGCAACTGGTCGCGGCGTGGTTACTCGATGAGCTGCTCGCGATGGTCGTCGTCGAAGGTCCCGTTGAGTATCCGCATCTGCATCCCACACACGGTCAGTTCGACCCTCCGTTCGAGGGTTTCCAGTTCGAGGTCAATCTTGAAGACCTCGGCGTCGGACAGCCGTTCCTCGTGACGGCGACGGTGCGCTGGCCTCGGGGTCGCGAGGAACGTCAGGTCCAGGCACAGACGTATGTCGCCCCGCGCTTTGTCGATCCGGAAAACCCCTACGAGCAGCGCATTCCCGTAGAACCGATTGATCGAATCGGCAGGTGGTACGACGATGAATAGGCCCGGACAGTCTCATCGAGGCTTCACGCTCGTGGAAGTGATGGTGGCCGGCATCATCACGACCTTTCTGCTGGGCTCAGTGAGCATGAGTCTTTCGCAGCTGGCCAAAGCCAAGGCGAGCACGACACAGCGGCTGGCGGCGCATCTGCGCGCCGACGCAGCGCTCGAATCGCTGCGCCGCGAGATCGTCTCCGTGATCCGCAGTGACGACCTGTTCTGGTCGCGCCTGCTCATCGAAGACGACGCGATCAGCAGCTCGGTCGGGCGCCTGGATCGCGACGAAATCCTGGTCTTCTCAACGCGGTTCCGTCCCATCCACCCCGTCGAGTTTTCGGGCGAGGGGATGGAGTATGAGTCGCAGTTTCGCATCGAAGACGACGAGCTCGGTCCCGTCCTCTGGCACCGCCGCGACGCCGTGCCGGATGAATACCCGCGCGGCGGTGGGACCGCGACTCCGCTGGTCGATGGGCTCATCTCGCTGAGTATCGAAGCCTATGACGGCCAGCAGTGGTACGAACAGTGGGACTCGGACCTCGACGGCCTGCCGATGGCCATTCGCGTCACGGTGGCCGCCAGTGGCCACGCGCTGGGCGACGAGGCGTACGACGAACGACTGCCGATCGCGATCTTGCGAACGGTGATCCCAATCGATCGCGTGCTGCCGCCGCTCGATCCGAACGCCCAAGACGAGCTGCCCGAAGGGGAATTGGGGGCAGAGGGCGCGGCCACCGGCGGTGCCCTCAACCGCGACGCCGAGACCGGCGCGGGCGGTGACATCGGGACTGGAACGACCGGGGGCGCCCCCGCCGGTTCCACCCGCGGTTCCACCGGCGGCCGAACCGGCTCCAGCCGTCAAACCACCGACCAAGATAGAGACAATCGCAACTCGGGCTCGATGCTCCGCTCGACTCGTGGGCAAGGAGGCACATGATCGCTTCACGGCACATGAACGTCCCGTACACCCGCCGCGGCTCGGTCGTGCTCGTCGTGATGTGGTCGATCGCTCTGGCCGCCCTGCTGGTGAGTTCCGTGCAACTACGGGGCTACCGGCAAAAAGCGATCGGAACTGAAGCGGTGGCCCGCGTCCAGGCCCGGTGGGCGGCCCGCGGAGGCATCGAGTACACCATCGCCGTCATGGCCGACCATACCCAGAACCCGGTCCCGGATGACGCGTTCGCCATAGTCCGAGAGATGGACTACATCGCCGCCCGCGACCTGCTCAACGCCGGCTACGACATTCGACACCATGCTGACGGCCAGACCTGGGCCGGACCAATGGACGAGCACTCAAAGATCAATGTCAACACGACGCCGAACGAGCGCACGCTCCTGCTGGCGCTGCGCGACATGACCTTCGACGTGGCCGATGCAATATTCGATTGGATCGACGAGGACGACGACGTTCGGGCGCTCGGGGCCGAGCGCGATTACTATCTCAGCTCGTCCAACTCGTATGAGCCGCGCAACGCCCCCATGCGAAGCATCGCCGAGTTGGAGCTCGTGGCCGGCATCTGGCCGGAGTACCTGCGCGGCGAAGATTGGAATCTCAACAACCGGCTCGACGCCAACGAGGACGATGGCGAACGCACCTGGCCCGATGACGAACCGGACGACCAGCTCGATGCCGGCTGGTCAGCGTACCTCACGACCTACTCGACGCGAAGCGCGATCGGCGCTTCCGGCCTGCCGAAGATTCGCCTGGGTGCGGCTGACCCCGTCCAGTTGATGGATCGCATCGGCGTGGACGAGGCGACCGCCGTAGCGCTTGTGAACTTCGGTCGAAATGAAAACAACCAGATGGTCCAATTGCTCGAAGTGTTTATGCAGTCTCGAACCAGGGCGGGCGGGACACCCCCTCGGGCCGGGGGATCAGCGGCGCCGCTGCTGGAAGAGGATCAACTTCGATTGGTGCTCGCCGAAACCATGATCGACAATCCCACGCGGCGGCAGCCGGGCAAGATGAACATCAACACCGTCTCCGCGGCACTGCTGCGGCAGTTGTTCTTTACCCGTGAATACCTCGCCGACGAGATCATCTACCTCCGCAGCAGCCGGCAGGAGGGAATCACGAGCCTCGTCGATCTCACGGACATCCCGGCCTTCCAGGAAGATGCCGAGGCGTTCAGCTTCGTCGCCCGCAACATGGACACGACCAGCAGCGTCTACTCGATCAGCTCCCGCGGCCGCTCGTGGTCCGGCGGCATCGAGGTTGAAATCACCGTGGTTGTCGATCGTTCGACCCTTCCCATTCGAATCCTTGAGTATCGTGAACAATGAGCGAACCCACCAACGGACAACCCACCGGCGGCAACATCGGCGTGGTTCAACGCGCGGGTAGGAACTGGCGGTGTTTGATCGGTCAGATAGACACCGGCGTGCCGCGCATCACGTCCTGGGAGGAGTTTGACACCGCACGAGCCGGTCGGATTGCCGAGTGGCTAGCCAAACACGATGTCCAACGGGTCGTGGGCGTGCTGCCCGCGTCGGCCGTGGTGTGCCGAACCTGCTCGCTACCCGATACTGATGCGATACAACTGCAACAGGCCCTACAACTGCAGGCAGAGGCGCACTTGCTGGGCACGGCGCCGCCGCACCGCCAGGCCACGGCCGTGCTGGACAACGCCCCGGGAGAAACGAGCCGCACCGGAATCATGCTGTCGTGGCCGCAAGCCGCGCCGTTTGAGCTCCCCGAAACCGGGCTCGAAACGACCTACGCCAGCGATATCGCCGCGCTGGCCGCGCTTCTGGATGGAAGCCGACCCGACGAGCCGCTGCTGTGGCTGGACCGAAGCGACGGATCGGTGGCGCTGGCGATCACGTACGCCGGCGGAGTCGCCTTCCGCGCCGCCCGGGAACTCGCCGACGCCGAGCAGGGTTGGAGCGAGCGAGTCGGCTCAGTGCTGGCCGAGACGGCCCTCGATGCCGGCCACACGGCGTCCTTCACTGAATCACTGGTCGAGTCGCTCACCGAGCACCTCGCCGGATTTGATCCCAACACCGCCGTACTGATCGCGCCGCACGACATCCTTCAAAGCGCGCAGCAACGCGTCCATGGCGCGCCCAATGAAGAGGATTGGTGGCGGAGGTATGGCGTCACGGTCGGCGCACTGCTCGCCGGGACCAATCAACTGGCGCCGCTGACGCAACTTCGCCGCGACGCACCGGTCGAAGCGCCCTCGGCGGCTCAACGCCTCCTTACCGCAATGTCCAACAAAACGAACGCGACCAAGATCGTCATCGCGTGCCTCATCATCCTTGCCCTGTGGCCTCTGGCTGCGGCACGACTGCGGCTGCTGGCGCTGCAGGTGAGGTTCTCCGACATCAAGGAGTATGTTGATGCCGCACAGAAGAACGAGACCCAGCTCGAAATGTACCGGGCGCTGCAACAGCACGCCTGGCCGATGACCAAGCTCCTCTCGGACATCGCCTGCAACACACCCCGCGGCATCGACCTGCAGCTCATCGATCTGAAGCACGAGGGCGACATGTTCAGCGTCTCGGGCACGACCAAGGAGTATGAAGGTCGCTCGCCCCAGGAAGTCGTCGCGCAGATGCAGCAGAACCTCCGGGCCGGCGGAATCTTCACCGAGATCTACTACAGTTGGGGGGATCGCAACAACTTCGGCGCGTACGAGTTCACACTCTCCGGTAAAGTCGCTCAGCCTTATCGAACCTACGAGTATCCGGCCAGCCTCGACTTCGGCAAATGGACATTGAGGGATCGACTGTACAACGGTAATACACCGCCGGCCCAAGCTCAGTCGACGACGGACACATCAGCCCCTGCCGAGGCGGCGGCGGGCGAAGCACTGGCGGCCAAGGACGATCCTGAGATCAAACCGACCGTGAAGCCGGAGGACGGAAACGAGAAGCCCGACGAGATGGCCTCCGCCGCCAACGGGAGGCGGCCGTCAAGTGCTCGGCCGCGACCCGTACCTCGCCCGGGCTCGAGCAGGAGCTTCGTACCGGGTAGCGCGCCGCTCTCCCGCGGCAACGACCGATCACCGGGCGGCGGTGTTCCGGCGTCGCAGAACATCCCCGAACCGCTGTCCGAGGCGCAGATCAACGCCATGACGCTTCCTGAAGTGACCGAATCGATCGGGTTGATCGCCAGAGCACTGGAACGCAGCCACCCCGATGACGCGACGAAGGTTCGGCTCAAGAACGAATGGAACCTCCTGTGGGATCGCAAGAGGGCGGGCAAATGAACGAGCAATCGACGTGGGCCCAGCGGTTTGCCCAGCTACCCCGCGCTGCCCAGTGGGCTCTGATCGGTACGGTCGTGATCATCGCGATGTTGATCTACACCGACTACCTCTGGAAGTTCGCCGACGAGTGGAACGACGAGGCCGATGGAATTCAGTCTCAGGTGCGCCAGGCCGCCCTGACCAATAGCGGATTCGATCGACTCGATCGGATGAAGGACCTTATCAGCGGCGTCGGCCCGGTCGTCAAGCCGACCACCGAAGCCGACGCCAACAAGGCCCTGACCCAATCCGTCAACGCGATTCTCAAGCTCCACTCGGTCAGCAACGACGACTTCAAGATTCGGCCGCCGGCGAGACTGCCCACCGGCACGCTCGAGAAGATCGTCCAGGGCAGGAATCAACGCGTCGAACGACTCACCGGCGAGCTGCGCTTCGACGCAAGCCCCGAGCACACGTTGGCCATTATTGCCGAGCTCGAGAGCAGCGAGGACATCGAGTCCGTCAGCCACGTGCGCCTCAACAAGCTGCCCGGCACGCGCAAGCTCAGCGTGCGACTTACCGTCGAGGCCTGGATTCTTTCATCCGTCGCCGGGCGCAGAACGGGAGTCTCACGATGATGCAAAACCTGCACCTTAGTAGACCGCTTCTGTTGAGCACCGTCGGCCTGGTTGTGGCCGGAATCGTCCTCGTCGTGCCTTTGCCCGGGTTGTTGGCGGCAATGTTCACGACGAGCATCGGCCAGGATAGCGCCGGCGAGAACATGCAGGCGTACCTGGCCGCCCACGACCGTGATCTCGCAACATACCGCGAGCGCTTCGAAGGCCGATCGCTGTTCTTTCGTCCCCCGGCGCCGGCAGTGAAGCCCCCCCCCTACAAGCAAGCGCTCGAGGAGAAACCTGCCGAGCCACCCCCGCCGCCACCGATTCCCATGACCTACGGTGGACCGGTCGTGATCGCCGTCATCGGAGACGAAGTCTGGTTCAAGAGCAAGGACAACCTCAGGCTACGTGTCGGCGAGGAAGGAGCCGGCGTCAAGGTCCTTGCCAGCAACCCACCTTGGACAGTCAACTTAGCGTACGCGGGCGGCGAATACGACGTCCCCGTTTTCAAGGACTACCAAACCGAGTTCTCGTCGAACTCGCTCACCGAGCGCCCCACGCCGGGGATCGTGTTCGCCGACACGGCCGACCGGCCGG
>JACZXL010000209.1 GCA_022571635.1 Planctomycetota bacterium | reverse complement strand
GAGTGCTCTCTTGGTTGCTACTCCTTCCAGGCGTGTATCTGGTGTTCAAGAGCTGTCCCGTGCGGCGGCCATTTGTCTGGGACGAGGCATTTCGGCGACGTGCCGGAGCCGCTGATTCGCCGAAATGTCCAAACTGCGGCTACGACTTGCGAGGGACGCTTGCGGCAGGCATCCACACCTGTCCGGAATGTCACGAACGGGCCAGCGACGAAGTTGTCCAAGCGTGGGCCGGCGGGGCAAGCTCGTCTGACTGACCTGCATGTATTACGCGTGGCCGACGAGCCTTGCCATGGGGTTGGGTGGGTCCGATCACCGATTGCCGGTTGGCTCACCCGGCAGAGCTGGGGGCTTATATGACTCCCACGTGATTCTCGTGTGTTTATCCGGTGCCATGCTTCATTCGCGACGCATCGGGATGAAACATGCTTTGCCCTAGAAGGGTCAAAGCATGGCACCCGCCCACGATGCCTTGATGCCTTCTTCAAGGACACGGCCCCCAGGCGCCCAGCAAGAAGAGCAGATCCTTCACGCCAACGTCGCCGCTGTCGTCGAAGTCCGCGGGACATTCTTCCTTCGGCGGGCACGGCCCCCAGGCGCCCAGCAAGAAGAGCAGATCCTTGACGCCAACGACATTGTCGCCGTCGAAATCAGCCTCACATCCGCCGCAGCCGCCGGCGGTCGCTTGGCTCACATCCAACACGAACAGGCCGCCGCTTCGATCACTGACGATGACGGTCCCGCTGGGGAAGAACGGATAGTTGGACCACGCGCCGTTGAAGGAGCCGTTATCACCGGGATGGGTGTCAAAAAACCCGACCTCAACTGGATTCACCGGATCGCAGGCGTTGAACACGCGCAAGCCGCTGGTGTAGTTGGCTTCGAAGATGAACCCATCACGCAGGTAGAGGTTGTGATCCGTCGCCAGCGGCGCGGTCGAGGAGAAGTCGCCGATGAATATCGGATTCATCAAGTCGCTGACGTCGAATATCGACGTGCGCTGAATGCTGTCAAGTTCATCACTAACATAAAGGTAGTGCCGATCGTCAGAGAGCCAGCCCTGATGGGTATAGCCGGCGTTGGGGTAACTCGTACTGCCCATGAGGAACATATTGGATTTGTCGGTCACGTCAACGATATCAACATTTCCGCTCCAGCCGGCAAAGACGAACGCGATCTGACGATCGGCGTACTTTCCCTCGGCGTAGGTCACGACCTGGGCGTCGTGGGCCTCGCCGTTCCAAACACCGGCGAAGGTCGGCAGTTCCGGATCCGTCAGATCCAGTGCGACCAGCGGGCCACCGATGGCCAGGTAGAGGAATCCGCTCACTTCGTCAATGACGACATTGTGCGTTCCGCCTTTAGGGAAGGAAACAACGAGCGTGATATTGCCGTTGTCGATGTCTGACACGTCAATCACGTTCAGCGGCCCGCCGTCGGAACTGGTGTAGACATAATCCCCGTACACCTTCATGTCCCGGGCACGATTCGGCGTGTTGACAATGTCCACGATGACGGGGTTGGCGGGATCGGTGATCTCGATAAAGCCGGGGCCTTGTGAAAGCCCGATGATGGCGTACTCGCGGCCCGACTCCGAGACATAGCCCCAACAGTCCTCCGCGAACTCCGCATTGAGGTCTGCCAGCGTCAGATGGCTGTACAGCGATACGTTCTCAGCCGGGAATCCCGCCCACGCCGTGGCCGGCGAGAAGAGGGTGGACGCGGCACAACCAGCCGCCGCCAAAGCGATGTTCACACGGCACAGTGGCATGATGTTTTCCTTCCGGTTCTTCTTTCCAAGACACAGGGGACCGTCCGCCCCGTGCGATCCCCTGTGGGCGATTCACCAACGATGCTACCAGACATACGTGTGCCGAACCAAGAGGTTTCGTCGGCAAATCGTGTGAGTCAATTTTCCTGCTCGAACAGGATCGCCCGGAACAGCAGGGCGAAGGTGGCCTGGGTCCAGGCGCGGAACTGGGGACGGAAGGCGAACAGGTGCACCCGGCCGGCGCCATGCTCCACGCGAATCCAGGCGCCTTGGTTCTCGATCACCTCCGGCTTGCGAACCCACCCGGATAGCAGCAATCGTGTCGGCGCGTAGCGCAGGAGCGTCTCGATGCTCCGATCGTCCTCAAGCTCGGCTTCCTTGCGCTCCTTTTCCGTCATCAGGCGGTAGGCAGCGGACCTCGAGAAGAACAGGGCGACGGAGTGGTCGAGCCCGGCCGTCATGGGGTGGTTGTCCTTCGGAATCCCGCGCAGGACGCTGCCCGGGCACGAGAACTCTCGCCCCTTCTCCTCGCGCGTCACGTCCACCAAGGGGAACTCAAACAGATCGATCGCCCATTGGCACGATGAGCCCAACGTCACCAGCGTACCGCCGCCGCGCACGAACTCCTCCACCGCGACGGCCCCCTCGGGCGCGAGGCCTCCGGCGTAATCGTCCGGCACCGAGCCCGATTCCCGCCCCTGATCCAGTTGCCCCGAACCGACGCTGGGAATGATCAAAACATCGAGGAAATCACCCAGCGCGCCCGCCCGCAGCATCTCGTTGCGGACGGTGACGTAGGGGAACTCGAACGTGTCGAACACGTAGCGCATCCAGCCTTCGTCCATGCTCCCCGACCACGGCGAATACAGGCCGATGCGCGGGATGCGCCCAAGCGTCACGAACGTTTCTTGATCGTTTGTTTCCTGCTCGGAGACGAAGAACAACCCTTCGCGTTCGCCGGTGGCGGCAAAGGTCACGGCCCGGCCGTCCGTGAGCGCGTTGATCACCTTGGTCCACGCACCACTGTGCTGACTGGACATGACATCGTCCGGCTGGTCCAGTAGGCGCGGATCGCCGCCAAACCCCGCCACCGCCTCGTCGGCACTCGTGACACGCTCAAGAGGTGCATCAAGTTCCTGAATCACCTCGACGCGCCGTACCCCGAGCAGGAACGGCAGCGTCCAGCCGGCCACATCGTATGGCGGCTTCCCATCCGGATACCGCTGCACCTCAAATAGATCCTTGACGTGCGAACCATAGGGTTGACCGCGAAAGATCACGATCGTACCCGCGGGATAGCTTCGCTCATCGGCCTGAATCGGCGCATCGGTGACATGGATTTCGACCCCCGCCAGCAACAACACATCCACCAGACGCTTCACCGCGCCTGGATCGCGGTTGTCGCTGGGAATGAGCCACGCGCGCGGCGGAGATTCGCGTCCCTTTGCGATGGTTCGCTCGGCCGCTTCGAGACTGTTGCGCAGCCACGTCTGCGGTTCACGGCTCAAACTGCCCAGCAGCGATCGTCCAAATGCCATCTCGTAGTCGATGATGTCGCGCAGTCGCCACCAGCCGCCCGGCCAGGGATTCGGGAACTGATTGGACGGCACGTATCCATCCAGACCGCGCGGCGCCCGGAGGTCGGTCTTCGGCAGAAAGATCGGGGAGGCCAGGCGCACGGATGCCGCTTCGGTCAGCAGGCCGATGATGTTGTGGCGCACCGGGACGTTGCGATTGCCTCCGTTCCACCACATATCGTAGGAGACGCCGGTCGAGATCCCGGCCAGTCCTTCGCGCGTCATGTCCAGTAGCGCACGGCTTCCCAGGGCGTCGATGCCGGAGATGATCGCCGGGTCGAGATTGGGATTCAGCGGATCGCGGAACGGCGGGACGAACATGCGTTCGCGGCTCGATCCCTGTTGATGAACATCCCAGTACACCTGCGGACGCCACTGCGAATACAAAAGGTCCGTGACGATGCGCGTCTCGTTTTGCGTGAGCATGAACCAGTCGCGGTTGTTGTCGTGACCTGTATAGAACTGATACAGCTTCGGCAGTCCGGAGGCTTCGTGCGGCGTGCCGACGGTTTCGCGGTACCACTCGACAACATGGTCTAATCCATCCGGATTCGTCGTATAGATCACGACAACAAGATTGTCGCGCGCCGATTTGTATGGCTCGTTGTTCGACGTGGCGAGGGTATGGGCGAACTCCATTGAAAACTGCGAACCCGCTGCCTCCGTTGAGTGCATCTGACACGAGACAAAGAGGATGACCTTGCCGTTTGTGATGGCGGCCTCGCGCTGCGCTTCACTCGCCCCGCGCGGGTCGGCGAGCGTTTTCGCATAACTCTTGATTCGGTCCAACTGCGCAAGGTTCTGGGAGCTGGAGATGATCGTGATGAGAAAATCGCGGCCCTCCGTCGTCTCGCCCGCCTTGAGCGTAAGGACGTTTGGGCTTTCGTCGCCCAGCTTGCGGTAGTAGCTGCTGACCTCGTTCCAGTCAGCCAATTCGAAGTCCACGCCGAGCGGTCGCCCAAGATGCTCGCTGGGCGTCGTAATGTGCTGGCCGATGGCTACGCTACAGGCGGGGAGGGCAAGAACAACGCCGGCGACGAGATGAAGCAGTGATCGCATGATGACTCCTCGATAGTTCACGGTGCGTTCAGATGCTAACGGACAATCCGCTGCCGTGCGACGGTCTTGTCGCCAATGCGAGATCACGAGCCGGCGATCACACCGGCTACGATTGGGCTCGATGATCCGCCGAACGAACCCCAATTCGCCAACCCCGCTCGCGGCCGTGCTCGGCCTGACCGTGCTGGCGTCCATCGGCACGGGCGTGATATGGAACGGCGTCCCCTTCATCGCCGAGCACGATTACGGCTATACCCAAACCCAAACCCTCCTGCTGTACTTCGTCATCGGTGTGACGTACCTCGGCGGCGCGTTCATGGCCGGACGGCTGCTGCGCGCGGTCGAGAAATGGCTCACGCCGCGCGCCGTACTTGGCGTCATACTCATCGTGCAGTCGGCCGTTTGTCTTGGACCGTGGTTCATCGACCGATCATGGATGCTTTGGATCGTTGTTGGTTCAACGAGCCTGCTGGCGTCGTTCCTCTGGCCGATCATCGAAAGTTATCTCACCGCCGGTCGCCATGGCCGGGAGATGCGCTCGGCCATCGGATGGTGGAATGTCGTGTGGACAAGTGCGGTCGCGGCGTCGTTGTGGTTTCTGGCCCCCTTCATGCGATTCGACGCTCGAATGGCCATTGTCGCGCTGGGCGGGCTCAATGCCGTTGCGCTCGTGACACTGATCTGGTTCAACCGTGCGCCTGGCGTTCATGATGAGCAGCAGTGGGAGGCATCGATCACGCCGCAGTATTCATTGTTGCTGCAATCAGCGCGCGTGTTGCTGCCGTTGAGTTACGCGCTCCATGCGGCGCTCGGGCCGTTGTTGCCGTATCTGCTGAGTCGATTGGAAGTGGAGGTGATCTGGAAGACGCCCGTCGCGGCGACATGGATGGTCGTGCGCGTCGTGGCCGTGGCCGTGATGTGGCGTATCAAGTTCTGGCACGGGCGGTGGGGGACGTTGCTGTTCGGCGCTGCCGCGATGACCGGCGGATTCGCGCTGATTGTCCTCGCGCCGTCGCTGGCGGTGATCTTCATCGGGTTCGGCGTCTTCGGCGCGGGGATCGGAATCATTTATTACGCGGCGTTGTACTACGCCATGTCGATCGGCAAGGGGCAAGTCGACGCCGGCGGCAAGCACGAAGGGCTTATTGGCATCGGCTACGCCATCGGCCCCGCATCCGGCTTGATTGGCATGCAGCTTCCACAGCTATTGCACATAGAGATCGCCCAAGAAGCCGGAATCGTCTTCGTGGTGTGGATGTTGGTCGCGCTCGCCGCGTTCCCCGCCGTTCGGCCGTACTTCAAAGCAAGAACAATGCGCCGCTCAGCGCATAACATGACACCATGAAGCGTTGGATTACCAAGCTCGTCGTGTTCCTTCTCCTTGGCGCGATCGTGAATGTCGCCGTGGCGTGGGGGATTGCGATTTGTCCGATCGGCGGGGAGAGCCGGCTAGAATTCTGTGAGCAGTACGCGTTCGACCGACACCTTTATCTGCTAACGACGCTCAACATCCTACCCGGCGAGATTCACTTGTCACAACGGGTGACACCGACATCTATCTATCGGTACAGCTTTGCTCCAGCGCCGATCGACGAAGCGGACTTCAGAGCGCTCGTGCCCACGTGGTCGCGCTTCGCTGCCGTCGAACCGTTTGAAGAATTCGCGGATCGCTACCATGCCGACCACGAGCTTGTGAACTATGACGAGTATGCCAGCGGGTGGCCGGCGTATTCTCTGAGATACTTTGGTTCCATTTATGTGGTTCGCGCAGGATCAGGCAACGTCTATGACGAATCAGGCATGACCGGATATTTCCACTTCACACTTCCACAGAAGATGGTCGAGCGTGGATACCGAAGCGAGCTTCCGTTACTGCCCATCTGGCCCGGGTTCGCGATCAACACGATCTTCTACGCTACGATTCTGTGGATGCTTGCCCTCGCGCCGTTCACCGCGCGCCGAATAATCCGCCGCAAGCGCGGGCTTTGCCCCAACTGCGGCTACGACCTGCGCGGGGCGGATCATGCCGTGTGTCCGGAATGTGGGGTTCCCACCGGTTAGCCCCGTGCTCGCCTGCGGCTCGCGGCTATTGAATCCGGTCTTCGTAATGTTCGGCGAGGTCAGTCGTGCCAGCCGCGGATGCATATCCGCGGGCGCCCGCACATATTCATGTGCGGCTGGGAGAGAAAGACGTGGACTGATCGTAGCCATCGAACATTGCCTTCACAGGACTCAATAAACGGCCAGCCAATGAAACACACTACAATGCTCACGTGACCGTGAACGTTGAGAACCTGTTGTCGCCGGAGGGCGCGATCGCTCGGCGACTGGACGGCTTCGAGCTGCGCCCACAGCAGCTTGAAATGGCCAGTGCGGTCGAGCG
>JACZXL010000208.1 GCA_022571635.1 Planctomycetota bacterium | reverse complement strand
GTTCAGACCATGGCGCCGCTGAACGCCTACATACGGTCGTTCCCTTCTACGGGAGGAACATGCTTGGCCGATAGATCGCCTTCAGCGAGAACTCGTCGAGGACGATGATCTCGATGGTCCGATCATCCGGTTGCAGACCAAAACCGCCTTGGTGGGTGACCGTGAAGCTACTGAGGCCACCACCATCGTAATCCCAACCGACGAACACCCATCCTGGGTGCGTCTGTGGCGCCGTGAGGGTCACGATGGTGCCCAGCACGTACGAGCGCTTGAAGTCCACGAACCCACCGCCATCGAGCGTCTCATCCAGCGGGGTTACGTCAATGAACACCCCTGGTGCGGTCGATTCCATGGACATCAGCCCAGGCAGATCGCCCGGTGGGACGATCCGTATGCAGTCGGCGGCTTCAAACGGCGTCCCGTCGAGGAGATTGCCGGTGAGGGTAAGCGAGACGAAGTCCCCAGCCTTCAGGTCGTCCAGCTCCAAGGCAGCCACGAGGTTTGCCGACTTGAACTTCATCGACAGGTCGAGGATGCCGTCGCCTCCAAGCTCGTCGCAGTCGCATTGCTCCTCGCCTTCAAACGGCGTGGCCACATCCTCGAACTCCGAGTGCGGACCAGGCGGACCCTCGTGCGGGGCTATGCTTCCTCCCAAACCATCCGTGCGCACCAGCAGGATGCTAGCAAGGTCAACCTCCGTGACGTCGAAGTCGTCCGTGCCGACCAGCGCCACCGGCAACACGCCGTTGCTGTTGCGGTTGAACGAGTTCGGGCACGAGCCGGGTTTGATGTCGAGGGAGGCCTCAATGATTCCAGCGCCCTGAAATTCGTACGCGCCCATATCGACGATCGGCGGGTCGCCGTTTCCGGTGTCTTTGGTATCTGGATCATCGACAAATCGCGGATTGCCGTCGAGATCGAAGGGGATGGGTTCCTTGGTATCGCCGTCATCGTCGAGATCGAACTCGTCCGGCGGCACGGCCGTGTTATCCGCCGCGTCAATACACGGCGAGCCGGGCGAGAGGCGGAGGTCGTCGTCTTCGGTTCCGGGGATGTCATCCGGTCCGTCTGCATCGACAAAGAGTGGGTCTTCCCCGATATTACCAACGCCGCCGAATTTGCCTGTGAGGTTCTGTATACAACAAAAGTTGACGACCGCTGATCCGCCGTTTATTTGCGCTAGCTCAGAAGATCCCTCACTATCTTGATTGCCCCAGAAGATGCAATTCACAATAGTCTGTGTACCAAACTCACTGTTCATACCGCCTCCGTCACCACCCGCGACGTTGAGAGCGACCGTGCAGTTTACAAGTGTTGGCTGAGCCTGCTCGTTGTTGTGGATGGCACCTCCGTCCAAGCCGCTGGTATTGCCGTTGAACCTACAGTTGACAAATAGAGGTTCTGTATTTGACCTTCGTTCGTAGACGGCTCCACCTCTGGATGACGCAACATTCCCGAAGAAGGAAGTACCGATGATTACGGGAATCCCTCCGACACCGCTATCGGGATCGATCGCCAATCCGCCTCCCTCACTCGCTGAATTGCCGACGAATACACAATCAATGATGAGAGGTTCTGCCTCCCGTAAGGAAAGCCCCCCCCCGCGCCCCGAAGCGGAGTTGTCAATGAACTGACAGCGTAATAAGAGACCTTCATTATCGAAGAGGTGCAAACCACCACCCTGACTATTCATCGCTGAATTTCCCGAAAATACACAGTCGACCGCAGCAAATTGTTGAGCACGACAGCTGACCGCACCACCGTTTTCTAATGATGTATTATTGATAAACTGACAATTTGCAAGGTTAAGTGATATGGAGAGCCCGATGAAATTGAGCGCTCCAACATCTCCAGCCGAGTTATCTGTGAACGTGCATCCTGTAAAATCGATATTACAGTCGAAGGCCGTTATTGCCCCCCCCGTACCGTCCGCAATATTCTCGGTGAAATTGCAATTGATAAACACTAAATCACAGTCAGATAAGGCCATTGCTCCACCAACTGAGTTGGCTTCTGTGGCGCTGTTAGCCACGAAATCGCAACCGACAAATGTTGTGAAGCTACTTTCATTAATGAATACTGCACCACCGCTGTGACTGACAGTATTGGCTGCGAAGACAGAATTAAATACCTGCGCTCGGGTGTTCTGACGATTCTCCATGGCCGCGCCACCACTAGCGAGGTTGTCTATGAATACGCAGTTTTCGAAAGTGGGAGATCCACCTGCATTTGAAACTGCAGCACCACGTTGAGCTATGTGTTTCCGAAATATGCAATGACTCACTACGGCACTACTTATCTCATTGAACATACCGGCGCCGCGTTTGAAGGGAGCCTTGCTGTTAGCGTTGCCCGCTGTGATAGAGAAGCCGTCGAGACCTGCCGTCGCCATTACGCCACTACCTGTCACTACATGGAGGCTATTCTCGTCATAATTCTGGAAATTGGGTCCGTCGTTACCGAGTAGGTCCCCGGAGAGGATCGTTTCAAAAAGCTCGATGTTGTGGGCATCAGGGTCGTCTGCGCCGATGCCGGCGTAGCCGCCCATGACGGCGACGTTGTTGATAAGTTGGAATGTTGCGTCACGATCGCCTGTCCCCTTCGGATTCGCTTCGTCACGATCGGGCTTGTAGGTGCCTTGCCCAACGTGAACCTCTGTGACACCGCCGCCGGACGCATCAGCCAGCGCGTCTTGAAGGAAGCGGTAAGCCGTCTTCCACGTTGTTCCGTCGCCGCCCGGCGGTGCATCGTCATCGACGAACAGAATAGCTCCGCCGTGAGCTAGGTTTGAGATCACGAACATCGCGATCATCACCGCACTAGCGCGGATCGCACGATTCTTGAATAAGTGACGATGTAGCATCGTTGTCCTCCCTATGTCGAAGTGGCCGCACAGTGGTGCCTGCCGTCCCGATTCGATCGGGATGGCCGCCCCCGAAGACAGGTGCCCCCGTGCAGCCGGTCGGGAACAGTGTACCACAAGCGGGCCGAATCCAACCCGCATTTGTGAGATATCCACCCGCGATTGATCGATCGAGGGAGGTCCGCTATGACTCCACCGTGCCGGTTTCCGGCGTGCTACTCGCGCAGGGCGAGTCGGCAGAAGAGTTCGATGCCGAGCGGAATCGCATCGTCGTTGAAATTAAATTTCGGCTGATGGAGATCAGGCGGATCATCGACACCGTCGGGAACCAGTCCCAACACAAAGAAGCAGGCCGGGACAACCTGGCCGTAGAAGGCGAAGTCCTCGCCGCCCATGACGGGCCGCTCCATTTCGTGAACGTGATCCGGGCCGATCGCTTCGATCGACACGGCTCGGAAGATCGACACCGCCTCCGGATCGTTGACCGTCGGCGGATAGCCGTCGTGGTAATCAAGCTCAGCCGTGCAGCGATGCGCTTGGGCGATTCCGTCCGCGATCGTCTGCATGCGCCGGCGGAGAAGATCGCGGACTTCCGGGGTGAGGCTGCGCACCGTGCCGGCAAGTTTCGCCGTGCCGGGAATGACGTTGTAGGTGTTACCCGCTTGAAGTTGTGTCACGGAGATAACGACCGAATCCAGCGGATCGACACTGCGCGTCACGATCGATTGGAATGCGCCGACGATGGCGGCGGCGGCGACGATGGGATCGCAGCCCACGTGCGGCCAAGCGGCGTGCGAACCTTTCCCATGAATCGTCAGATCAAACGAATCCGCAGCGGCGAGCAAGACTCCGGGGCGCGTGGCCACTACCCCCAAGGGAAGCCTGGGCCAACCGTGGAGGCCGAAGGCGTTTTCGACGGCGGGACCGATGCGCGAGCCGTCGAGACAACCCTCCTGCACCATGCGCTGGCCGCCGGCGCCGCCCTCTTCGGCGGGTTGGAAGATGAACGTGACGGGGCGAGGAAGCGCGCTCATCCGGGCGAGCCTCGCCAGGACCCGAGCCGTGCCAATCAAGACGGTGGTATGGCCATCGTGTCCGCAGGCGTGCATGACGCCGTCGATCGTCGAGCGATACTCGACGTCGTTCTCTTCGAGAATAGGTAACGCGTCCATATCCGCGCGGAGGGCGATCGCCCGATCAGCTTCGCCCGGCAAATGCGCCAGGACACCGGTGCCGCCGGCCATATCGGCGACGTACGACACGCCGGCCTTGTCCAGCTCTCGGCGGACGATTTCGCTGGTGCGGCGCTCTTCGTATCCCAACTCGGGGTGAGCATGAAGATCGTGTCGAATGGACACGAGGTCCGCCAGCTCTTCGTGAACGATGGTCTTGATTTGCTCGGTCGAGATCGCAGTTGTCATGCGGCTATGGTAGTGACTTCTCGCCTAAAAACAAACAGTTGCGTTGATTCGCGCGCAGATCCCGCGGCACGTTGCGCCTGTCTCGGTCCGTCGCGTGCTCGTGGCTGTTATCAACATGGAAGCGTCATTTGAGCGCCTGCAATCCGCGCGCGGTTCGGCCTTCGTTGACCATCGCGAAGGCGTGGCGTTCGTGACGGATGAGACGCGCAAGCTGTGACATCGTTATGCCGAGGATGCCCGCCGCCCCGCCGACGTCGAATTCGCAGGTGACAACCACATCAAGCGCTTCGGCGAGCAGCGGTGGGTAGTCGCGGTTCTTTGGGTTGATCGCAAGTTTATCGCCTTGGCGACGGCGCTGCCAGAGTTCGGTCGGCTTGTAACGACGCGGGTGGATGTGTGTGCGCACCTTCATCGCTAATTTGAGTCGGAGGCGGCGATTGGCGACGTGTTGATTCTGCGATTGGCTGCGCCGCTCTGAAGCGTGCGCTTGGATTCCCGTCGGTTCGTGTGTAATCACAACTGCGGTTTCCACCTTATTGCGATGTTGCCCGCCGGGGCCGGATGCTCGTCCAAACGTGGTGCGGCACTGTTTCTTGAGCTGACCATCGCTCAAGGTCGCCGGATGCGGCGGATTCACGATCTTCGTGGAAATCGTCACACGTGCACCGGTCCGCGCTGCGCGATGAGCCGGGCCGATGCGCTCAGCGACCAGTCGTCGAAGCGACCGGCTGTGAACTTCTCGGCGGCGAGTCCCGCAATCATCGCAGCGTTGTCCAGACAATATTCGCGCTTTGGAAGTCGCAGTTCAAGATCACGCTGACGAGCGAGATCAGTAAGCTCCGTCCGCAAGCGTGTGTTGGCAATCACCCCGCCGCCGACGAGCACGGTTCGGGTCGTGTGCCGATCGAGCGCGCGTTGGAGCTTACGGATCACGGCGGTGACGGCAGCGCGCTGAAACGATGCGGCGAAGTCAGCTTTTTGCTGTGCGGTCAGTGACGACGCATCGCGTTCAAATCGATGCTCATTGCCCTTACGCTTCGGCTGACCACGCACCGCATACAAAAGGGCGGTCTTCAGCCCGCTGAACGAAAAATCGAGGCTATCGGGAGCGATCAGGGCGATCGGAAAGTCGTGAGCGTGATCATCGCCCGTTTGCGCAAGGCGATCGAGCTCGGGGCCTCCGGGGTACCCAAGTCCGAGGATTGTCGCAGCTTTGTCGAAGGCCTCGCCGACGGCGTCGTCGATCGTTTTCCCGAGGAGTTCGACGTCCAGCGGTCCGCGCACAAGGAAGAGACTCGTGTGCCCACCGGAGGCTACGAGGCCGAGCGCCGGGTACGTAATGGGCTCGGCGTCCAGCCGGCCCGCGTGGAGGTGCGCGATGATGTGATCAATGCCGATGATCGGAAGTTGCAGCGACCACGCGAGCGCCTTAGCCGCGCTGACACCGACGAGCAGTGAGCCGATCAGTCCCGGACGGTTGCCGATGGCGATCGCAGCAAGATGCTCGAATTGAATGTCAGCATCGTGCATTGCTTCACGGACGACCGGCACGATGCGTTCGAGATGGGCTCGGCTGGCGATCTCCGGCACGACGCCCGAGTAGATGCGATGCAACTCGTGCTGGGTGGCGATGACATTGCTGAGCACGCGCGTGCCCTGGGCGACGACGGCGGCGGCGGTCTCGTCGCAGCTCGACTCAATACCCAGAATGAGCGGTCCGATGGCGTTGTTGCTCACTGTTGTGCGATGTCGATCGGGCTGAGGCGGACCTGACGCAGCGCGAGCTCCAGATCGCCTTCCTCCAAGCGGTACGTGCCGATCATGTTGCCGTACTTGTCGCGGATCGTCAGCGTGGCGTCATCCGTTTCGACCTCCGGCGGCAACAGGGGCGGTCGACCGGCCTTTGCGGCAAGATTGTTCAACTCCAGCAGGCGAGACTCCACGTCATTCAGCCGGGAAAGAAGATGGCGGCGCTCATCGACCCAACGGTGGATCTCCTGTTCCATGGCGAGGACTCCGGCATTGTCTTGACCGAGGATCGGCCATTCCTCACCCCGGAGCCGCGACTGCAGCGCGTCGAGCGCCGATGCGAGCTGCGCGTCCTTCGCCTGCTCGCGGATCCATTCTGAATCCGACCAGTTTTGGCCATCGTCGTTGGCTTGAGCGCGAATGATCTCATACTCCCGCCGTGCCAGGCGCATCTCCCGGTATTCATCGTCGGACATCGGCACGACGAAGCCCGGGTCGGGATCGACGCCCCACACCACGCTGTCCGAGTCGCGACTCAGATTGCGCCCGCTGGGTAGGTAGTACCGGGCCGAGGTGAGCTTCAAGGTTCCGCGATGAAATGGAAGCTCGTGTACTTCTTGGACCGAGCCTTTGCCGAAACTTCGAGCGCCCAGCACTTTCGCCCGGCCGTTGTCTTGAACAGCGCCGGCAAAGATCTCCGACGCGGAGGCCGATCCGCCGTTGATCAACACGACCATCGGGAAGTTCTCCAGCGTGCCATCAGCGTCGGCGGACCACGATCGTTCTC